>NZ_JBEPAA010000056.1:0-53345 GCF_040298365.1 Kitasatospora sp. NPDC001603 | reverse complement strand
GCCCCCCCCCGGGGGGGGGGGGGGGGTTGTGCGCCCGGGCCCCCCGCCCCCCGCCCCCCGCCCCCCCCCCCCAACACCCCTAGCCGGTCCGACCCGTGCGGGGCGGGACGGCGTGGTCGCGGAGTGGGCCGAGGGTGAGGCCGTGGGTGCGGCAGTGGGCGGCGATCAGGGGGAGGGCGGCGAGGGTGGCGCGCCAGGAGTCGGGGGCGGAGGTGCAGTCCGAGTCGTGCAGCAGGAGGGTGGCGCCGCCGGACAGGCCGGGGCGGGCGGTGGCGTACACGGAGGCGCCGGTGGCGTCGTCGGTCCAGTCCCGGCCCCAGGCCGTCCAGAGCACGGTGCGCAGGCCGAGGCGGCGGGCGGCCAGCGCCGGGCCGGCCGCCAGGACGCCGTACGGCGGGCGGTACCAGGACGGACGGGCCGCGCAGAGTTCGGTGACCGCCGCCGTGGCGCGGCGCAGTTCGCGCAGGTCGCGGGCGGGGGCCGGGTACCACTGCGGGCGGTGGCACCAGCCGTGCACGGCCACCTCGTGACCCCGGGCCACCAGCTCGCGGCCGAGCTCCGGGGCCCGCTCCAGCATCGTGCCGAGCAGGAAGAAGGTGGCCCGGACACCGAGGCCGTCCAGCGCGTCCAGGACGTACGGGGTGCTGCGCCGGTCGGGGCCGTCGTCGAAGGTCAGCGCGACGTGCCGGGGCGCGTCGCCGTACCCGGCCGTGCGCCGGGCGAGGGTGCGGCGCACGGGCGGCAGGCGGACGGCGGCCGGGGCGAGGTGGAGCAGCTCGGCGCCCGCCACGGTGAGGGCCGCCCGGCGGGCGGTGCGCGTCCGGTCCATCGGTGCCCGCCCCGGGTCAGCCGAACCGGGACGCCATGCGCCGGAACACCCCCGGTGCGACGCCGTGGACGCGTGCGGCGAGGCCGAGCCAGCGCGGGACGAAGGGCCGGTCGCAGGACGTGCTGATCGCCCCGACGACGGCTTCGGCGACCCGCTCGGCGGTCACCGGCCGAGGCCGTTCACGCTGGTAGGGGGTGCCGCGCTGGGCGAAGAAGGGGGTGTCCACCGCGCCCGGCAGGACGATCCGGACGCCGACGCCGGTACCGCGCAGCTCGTACCAGAGGCTCTCGGCGAACATCGCCAGCCCGGCCTTGGTGGCCGAGTAGGCGGCCTCGTCGCGGACGCCGACCTGCCCGGCCATCGAGCCGAGGAGCACGATCCGGCCGCGCCGGCGCTCCAGCATGCCGGGGAGCAGCAGGCGGACCAGCCGCAGCGGGGCGGCCAGATTGACCTCGATCATCCGGTCCAGGGTGTCGGTGGGGGTCTGCGCGAAGGGGCCGCGCCAGCCGAGGCCGGCACTGGCGATCAGGACGTCGACCTGCCCGGCGGCGGCCAGGGCCGCCTCGGCGAGGCGCTGCGGGCCGTCCGGCTTGGAGAGGTCCTGGGGCAGGGCCCGGCCGCCGGTGCGGGCGGCGACCGCGTCCAGCCGGGTGCGGTCGGTGCCGGAGAGCAGCAGCTGCCAGCCGGACGGCGCGAGTCGGGCGGCGGTCGCCGCGCCGATGCCGGAGGAGGCTCCGGTGACCAGCGCCACCGGCGGCCCGGCGGCAGGGGCCCCGGGCCGGTCCGGCCGCCGGGGCCGGTGACGGCCTTCGTCCACCATGGCTGCTCCCGTCCTTCCCACACCTGGCCGTCCGTTTTGTCCGGCAAGTCACCTTCGCACGGGGGCGCCGTCCGGGCTACCGGGGTGGGATCGCGGCCGCCTCGCTCCGGCCGTCGGCCGCCGCCGCGACCGGCCGCACCTCGGCCTCCACCTCGCCGAAGCGGGAGAGCACGAAGGTGCCGCCGACCGCCACCGCGAAGCCGACCAGCGCGCACCAGGCGTAGCCCGGCCGCGCCGCGTCGCCCAGCGCGACCACGCCGACCAGGGCCGGACCGAAGGTCTCGGTCACCGTCCCGGCCGCCGTCGCCGCCGTCACGGTGCCCCGCTGCAGCGCGAGCGCGTACGCGAGGTAGCCGCCGAGGCCGCCCAGGGCGAGCCCGTACGCCGCCGGGTCGGTCAGCACGTCGGCCACCCCGCCGACGTCCAGCACCCGGACGGCCAGGCTGGTCACGCCGAAGCCGACCCCGGCGAGCAGGCCGAGACCGGCCGCCGCGGCGCCGCCGCCCCGGCGGGCCAGCACCAGGGTGAGCAGCAGCATCAGGACGGTGGTCCCGAGCAGCGCCCAGTGGAAGGCCGGCGCGGCGTACTCACGGCCCTCCCGCCCGGAGCCGAGGGCCAGCAGGGTGAGCCCGGCGACCACGGCCACGATCGCGGCCACGTCGCCGCGCCGCAGCCGGGCGCCGAGCAGCCAGACCGCGGCGAGCGCCGTCACCGCCAGACCCGCGTTGGTGACCGCCTGGACCAGGAAGAGCGGCAGGCTGCGCAGCGCGACGACGCTCAGCACGAAGCCGCCGATGTCCAGCGCCGTCCCGAGCAGGAACTGCCAGGAGCGCGCGAGGGCGGCGAGCAGCCCGACCCGCACCCGGTCCGACCGTGGCGCCGACCGTGCGCCGCGCGCCTGGAAGACCGAGCCGAAGCCGAAGCAGACGGTCGCGACCAGGGCGGTGGTGAGTCCGAGCAGCATGACTCTCCTCGCTCCTCGGGGCGGGCTCCACGACCAGTCTCGTCCCGTGCGGGCGTACCCGCACGGGGTGCGGGCACGGAGGGCGCCGCACCGGCGCGGGCCGGCGCGCCGGTGTCACGACTTGATGGCCACGGCCGCGTAGAGGGAGGCCTCGGTGTCGGACACGGCGGTGTCCTCGGGGCCGGCGGGGCGCCAGCGCGGGGTGGGGACGAGCCCGGGGGCGAGGAGCGTCCAGCCGTCGAAGAACCGGGCGATCTCATGGTGCGCGCGGGCCTGGCCGGGGGCGCCCGCGGCGCGGTAGATGCCGGCCAGCCGGGCGATCTCCTCGGGCGCGAAGTCGGCGGTGACGTGGGAGAGCACCAGGGCGCTGCCGGGCGCGAGGGCGGCCTTCAGGTGTTCGACGATCGCGTGGGCGCGCTGCCCCGCGGCGCCGTCGGGGCCGTCCGGCGCGTCGGGGTCGTCGGACGCGCCGGGGTCGTCGGGGACGTCGGGGACGAAGTGCAGGACGGCGTTCAGGGAGAGGGCGACCGGGCGGGCGAGGTCGATGGTGTCCCGCAGGCCGGGTGCGGCGAGCAGCGCCGCCGGTTCGGTCAGCTCGGCCTCGACGTACGCGGTGCGGCCCTCGCGGGCCCCGGTGAGCAGCGCCTGGGCGTGCGAGAGCACGATCGGGTCGTTGTCGACGTAGACCACCCGGGCCCGCGGGTTCACCCGTTGGGCGATCTCGTGCAGGTTGGGCGAGGTGGGGATGCCGGTGCCGATGTCGAGGAACTGGTCCAGTCCGGCCTCGGCGAGGGCGCGCGTCGAGCGGTGCATGAAGGCACGGTTGGCGCGCGCGGTCGCGCGCACCCAGGGGAGCGCGGCGAGCGCCTGGCCGGCCGCCTCGCGGTCGGCGGCGAAGTTGGTGATGCCGCCCAGGAAGTAGTCGTACATCCGGGCCGAGTGCGGCACGTTCAGTCGTAGGTCGACACCGTCGTAAAGGCTCATCGCTCTCCCCCGCCGCAGGACTCACCCATCGTTGCCCACGCTACCGGACCGTCAACCACCGTTCCGGTCCGTGGAGTTCCGCCAGCCGATGATCCGTAGATCGGACGCAATGACTGTCGGTATTCGCACAAACGCCTGCGGTGACGAAACCTGGTGGAATGGGGCCCGCGGGCACGGGGCCCGCACCCTCGGGCGGCCGGCGGTCGGTCGGCGGCGGTGGAAGGCAGGTTCGATGACGATCGACAGGGGTGTCCGGGTACTCGGACACCGGGGAGGGCCGGCACTGGCGGGCCCGGGTGGGGACGGCCGCCGGGGGGACGGCCACGGGGACGCCGACGAGCACGGGTACAGCGGCCCGGAGTACGCCAACATCCGCCTGGAGCTCGCCTATTCGGCGTTCTGCGAGACCCATGAGCCGGCCTGGCGGGCCCTCGCCCTGACCCGGATAGGCAACCGCGCGGACGCGGCGCTGATCGTCGAGGCGGTCAAGGAGGACCTCGCCCGGCACTGGGCCCACGTCCTGCGGTTCGAGGAACCGGCCGCGTACGCCTGGCGGCTGGCGAACCGTCATGTCGCCGACTGGGTGTCCGGCGAGGAGCGGGTCGAAGTGGAGGCGGTCACCTTCGAGGCCGTCATCGGAGCGTTCAAGGATGTCGCCAACGGCCTGCTGCACAGCGAGGCGGACGAGGTCCGGCTCTATGCGGCGATCCTCGAACTCCCCGACCGGCAGCGGGACGTGGTCGTCCTGCGGTACCTGCTCGGGCTGCACGTCAAGGTGATCGGCGCCTATCTGGGCCGGCCCGTCGCCACCGTCCACTCCAACCTCCGGCACGCCCGCGAGCGGCTGGCCAGACGGCTCGGTGTGCGCGAACTGCCGGACCGGGGAGGCGAGCAGTGATCCCCCGGCCCCCGGCCGAGGCGCCCGCCGCACCGGCCACGACCCCGGGCGCCGTGCCACCGGCCGAGGGCGGGACGGCGCCGCCGCACATCCCCCGGCCCGAACGCGCGCACGCCGAGCGGATCGCCGCACTGCGTCTGGCCAGGCTCACGGCCGCGCCCACCCACCTGCCGTCCGAGCACGAGCAGGCCGCCTTCGAGCTGGGCCTGGTGGTCGCCCTGGTGCTGGGCACCCCGGACGCGGCCCGGGGGCTGGACCTGCTGGTCAACGCGCGGCGGATCCAGCCGGAGGGAGCGGAGGTGTTCGCCGCGCTGCTCTACGCCACCGGCCGCGAGGAGGGCGCCGAGTTCTGGTGGCGGTTCGCCGCCGGATCGGGCAGCGGCACGGCGGCGTACTGCCTGCACCTGTACCACCTGCGGTACGGCGAGACCGACGACGCCGACTACTGGCGGGCCTGGTCCGACCAGCTCGCCGATGCCCTGGGCCCGCCGGGAGCGCGCCCGCGCGGACCGACCCCGCCGGGGGTGGACCGGCCGCTGCTGCCGGACGACGTCCGGCGGGACGTGCTCTCGCGCTGCCACCGGGGCCTGGCGCCGCAACTGCCCCCGGCGCTGGTCGAGGTGATCGACCGCCTGCCGCGCCAGGGCGACCCGGGCCACGGCGACGCCGACCACGGCGACCCGGACCGGAGCGGTGACGTACCCAGCCCGTGGGGGCTGACCTCGGGTGCGACCTCGGCCTGTTCCTGGGACGGCGCGCAGGGGTGAACCGGGCGGTGGGACGGGCCGGCCCCGTTCGGGTGAGTCCCCGGGCCGGCGACCTCCGGACGGGGCGGGCGCCGGGCGGCGCCCGCCCCGGGCGCTCAGCGCGGGGCGAGGCGGCCGGCGATCTCCGGGCACCGGCCGGAGCCCTCGGCCACCACCGTCGCGTCGTCCCAGCACGGCGGGCCGGCCGGGTGGGCGGCGGCATGGACCACGTAGTGCTGCGGGGCCATCGCGGTGTCCCGGCCGGGCAGGGCCTCGATCACCGTGCGGTGGGCGACCAGCGGGGTGAACCCGGGGTCGTCGGTGGCGATCCGCGCGATCAGACGGCCGTCGACGAAGTCGACCCGGGTGGCGGTGCCGAGCGCGTCGACGACCAGGGCCCGGACGGCGTCCAGGTCCACCCAGGAGTTCTCGATCCGCTGCCAGGCACCGGTCCGGACGGCGCCGCCGAGACCGGTCAGCGCGGGCAGACCGGCGAGCGGGACCGGCCCCCGGGCGGCGGCTTCGAGCAGCGCGGGCAGGGCCAGCGCGAAACGGCCGGTCTCCTCGCGGTCGAGCACCTGCGGGCAGGCGACCAGTGCGAACTCCAGGCTGTTCGAGGTCCGCAGGATGTTCAACATCAGCCGGACGGCGACCGGCTGGTCCGGCAGCCAGGTCAGTTCGGGGTCGCTCGTCGGGGACGGGCGGGCGTCGGACATCGCCTCGGGGATGGTCATGCTCAGGTCGTTGACCACGACCTGGCGGGCGAAGCGGGAGCCGCGCAGATGGGCGACGTCCTCGATCAGCTGCCAGACGGCGCCCGCCGGGAGGGTGCTGTGCCAGTAGCCGGCGAGCGACGCCGCCTTGGCCCGGCCGATCACCTCGTCGAGGTCGGCCGCGTCGGTGTCCAGGGCGATCAGGGCGTCCTGGGCGAGGGTGCCGATGTGGTCGGCCATCGCGGCGCGCTGGCGGTTGGCGGAGAGCGCCGACATCACCAGGTCGCCGCGGCCGGCCCGGCGGGCCACCAGGGCCGCGAAGGCCGCCAGCAGGACGACGGAGGGGCTCGCGCCGGTGCGCCGCGCGGTGGCGAGCAGGTCGGCGGCGGCCTGCCGCGAGCGCAGGACGACGGCGGCGACGCCGTCCGGCGGGCCGGTGATCCGGGAGTCCGCGAAGGCGGCCTGCGGCGCGGTGGACAGGACCTTCTGCCAGTGCCGCAGCGCGGCGGCGGCCTTGCGCCGGCCCTGGTCGCTCTGCTCCACCGCGGCCACCTCCAGCGGCGTCCGGGCGGTGACGGGCGGGAGCTCCTTGCCGGCCGCGAGGGCGAACCAGTCCTCGATGAGCAGCGTCGTCGCGGCGCCGTCCGCACCCGCGTGGCAGACGACCACCACCAGCCGGAGCGGGTGGTCGTCCTCGGTCAGCAGGGTGAACCGGAGCCGGGGCCCGGCCGCCAGGTCGAACGGGACGGCGACGTCGGCCCGGCCCAGCTCCTCGGCGAGCGCGTCGATCCCCGCCGCCCCGCCGGTCGACCGGCTGTCCACCACGGTGACGCCGAACTCGCCCTCGCCGCAGACCAGCTGGCGCTCGGGGAAGGCGTCCGGCCCCGGGCCGGGCGGGAACACCGTCCGCAGCGAGTCGTGCCGTTCGACGAGCCGGCGTATGGCGTCGAGCGCGGCCGTCAGGGTCGTCCCGTCGGGGACCGGCCAGACGGACTCCTTGTTGATCTGCTCGGGTCGGTCCCGCCGGATGCAGCGGATCATGTTGTCCTGGCCGAGGGTCAGCGGCCCGAAGCCGCTGCTCGCGCCGCTGTACCGGACGGTGATCCGCCGGCTGGTCTCTCTCACGTCGTACGCGCCCTTCGGCCGGCCTGGGGTTGGAGCGGAGTGCGGGTCGGGACGCTATCAGCGGCCCGGCGAAGTGGTACAGACCAGATTTCTGGGAGCGCCGACTGACCGTCAGTTCCGTTGCCAGAAGGGCTGACAGGCCTCTGACAAAGCCTTCCAGCGGTGCCGTCGCAGCCGGAACGGCTGCTCCCCGAGCACCGCCACGGCGGCGCGGAACGGCCCGGGCACCGGGACGTCGTCGAGCAGGCAGGGGCCCTCGCCGAGCGTGCCCGGGTGGGCCAGGCGCAGCGGGGCCGGGCCGGCCAGCGGCAGCCCGAAGCCCTGCACCAGTCGGCCGCCGTAGGCTTTGACGCAGGCCTCCCGGCGACACCAGAGGGTGGTGAAGCGCTCGGCCAGTACGGCGGGCGAGGCCGACCGGGCGAGGAACTCCGCCTCGGCTCCCGGGAAGTAGCGCTCGGCCACCCGGGTGGCCACCCGGGCGTCGTGGACCTCCTCGACGTCGACACCGACCGGCCGCCCCGCGGTCAGGGCCAGCACGGCCAGGGCGCCGGAGCCGGAGTAGCTGACGCCGACCCGCTCGTGCCCCACCGCCGGTTCGGGTTTGCCGTGCGGGCCGTACCGCCAGGCGAGTTCGGCGGGGTGCAGGCCGAGGCGTTCGGCCACCAGCAGCCGGACGACGCCGTGCACCACGGTGAACCGCCGGCCGGCCACCGGGTCGCGGGCGGGGCCCCGGCCGGTGGCGCGGGCGAGTTCGTCACGGTCCAGCAGGCTTCGCAGGCTCCGGACGACCTCGTCCGGCTGGTCGGTGGGGATGGTCCAGAGGTCGATCCGGTCGGCGCTGTCCGGCGTGGAGGCGGTGTCGGACGTGGAGGCGACATCGGAGGCTGAGGTGGACGTGGAGGCGGTGGCGGTGGCCGGACCCGCCGTCACGGGCCGGCCCGAAGGGTCAGGGTGCTCAGCACACCCAGCCTGCGGTCGAACCCGGCGGCCAGCACCGGCCGCCCCTTCTCCTGCCACTCGGGCAGTCGCTCGGCCAGCTCCGCCCAGAGACCGGTGAACGGCAGACCGGTGAACGGCAGGCCGGCGAACGGCAGACCGGCCGCGGCGGCCACCTCGGGGACCGGCTCGGCCGCCAGGCCGGAGCCCAGCAGGACGGCCGCGTCGGACCCGAGGGTTCCGACCTCCGCGCCGACCACCTCGGCCGCCTTCCGGCCGTCGAGCGCGGAGAACTGACGCACAGTCAGTTCCACGTCGGCGGTCTCGTCCAGGACGAGCACGACGACGCTGTGCCGCTCGGGCAGGTCGACCGGCCCCGCCGGCCGGTAGTGCAGCGCGGTCTGTTCCGCCAGTACCACCACCGCCCGCCGGCACGCCCCGGTGCGCTGGTACTCGGCGGCCACCCGCAGGGCGCTGAAGGCCACCGCCGACCCCTGGTCGCAGAGGGCGAAGGCCAGCGGCGCGCCGGGGCAGGACCGGCTGAGCGCCAGCGAGCTGGGCGCCCCCGGGCGCACGTCGGGCGAGTCGAAGGCGAGGATCAGCAGGTCCACCGGCACGCCGTCGGCGAGCGCCTCGGCCAGCAGGCCCTCGGCCAGTTCCTCGTAGGAGTGGCCGACGCCCTCGGCGAGGAGGTCCTCCCGCACCGGCAGGCCGTAGGGCCGGACCAGGTCCGTGACGAACACCCGCAGGTCCGGGTCGAGCGAGGTCTCCGACCTGCCGTCGAAGGACCGCGCGAGGATCCGGGTGACGCCCAGCGCGAGCGGCGGCGCGGAATCGGCGGCCACCCGGTCAGTCCTCGGGGATGATGTGCCCGGCGACGTAGTCGGCCAGGCTGGTCACCGAGCGCAGGTCGTCCTCGCCGATCTGCTCGACGTCGACCTGGATGTCCAGCGTCTCCTCGACTTCGAGGATCAGCTCGATGGTGCCGGCCGAGGTCAGGCCGAGGTCGTCGAAGAGGCAGGCGTTCTCGGGGATCTCGGGGAGGTCGCGCTTGAGGACGCGCGGCAGCAGCTCGCCGATGCTCCGCAGGATCCGGTCGCGCAGCTCGACCTCAGTGGTCTGGACCGCGGGTTCTGGCATGGATGTCCCGTCCCGTCGTGCGTGAGAGGTGAATGGGTGCGGCGGGCGGAGGCGTGGTCGTCCTCGCCGTGCCGCTGCGTCGCCCGGGTGCGCCGAAACGACGATGCGTCAGTGTTCGACGGCCATGGCGGAGAAGGTGGCTCCGACACCGGCGGCGGCGATCAGGTAGCGGTCGCCCCGGTGGAGCAGCCCCCGCGTGGTGGCGGTGTGGAGATTGATGAGGCTGTCTGCAGCGAAACTGTGCCCGACGGAGCGCACGTTGTCCAGCACGACCTTCTCCACCGGGAACCCGATCCGTCGGCAGATCATCCGCCAGGAGGCCTGGTTGACGTTGTGCGGGAGCACCAGGGCGACGTCCGAGAGGTCCAGACCTGCCTGGTCGAGGGCGGCCTCGATCGCCTCGATCATCACCACCGGGTACTCCCGCTGGTAGCGCGCCAGCAGGTCCGCGTCCCCGGCCAGGCGGCCGTCGAACTCGGGGCGGTGGCGGACGGCGTAGGAGAGCACCCGATTGCGCTCGCCGGTGGCCCGGACCAGGCAGGCGGCCGCGCCCTCGGCGAAGATCCCGGTCTCGGGCACCACCTGGGCGTCCTTGGTGAAGGTCTTCTCGCCGGCCAGCACCAGCGCCAGGGCCTCCGGGTCGTCCTGCCCGGCGAGCAGGCGGCCGGCCAGGTCTACGGCCAGCAGACCCACCGCACAGGCGTGGTGGGTCACCGTGAAGGCCGAGGCGTGCGCCAGGCCGTACCGGCCGAGCAGGTCGTGCAGGGGGTTGAGCGGGTACGGCACCGCCACCGGCATGCTGCGGGCGTGGATCACGAAACGGACGTGCCGTTCGCGTCCGCGCAGCTCCGGTAAGGCCTCGACGGCGGCGCCGAGCAGGTCGGGCAGCTTCCCGTCCGGATCCAGCCGCAGCTGGTCCAGTCCGTGGAAACGGCGGAAGAGTCGAAGTTGACGCGGGGTCAGGCCGATCCGCTCGCCCACTGCCTCAATGGGCACGGTGTGCTGGGGGAGGTGGACGGCCACTGCCTCCAGTGCTGTCACGCGGGCTAGTATTCCGACGCCCGACGGGTCGCACAAGTGATCTCGGGCCCTTCGCAGTCCCGATCCGCCCCCGTGCCGTCGAGCAGGTGGAGCCCCCATGACCTCTTCCGAACCCGAATCCTCCGCCGCCCAGGTCCGTCCGGAGCTGGTCGCCCTGCTGGCCCGGGCCGCCGGCGCGCCGCCCGAGTGGGCCGCGCTGGTCACCCCGCAGGCCCGGCTGGACGCCGATCTGCTGCTGGACGAGCACGAACTGACGGTGCTCGATGCCCTTTTGTGCGGGCACTTCGGGGCAACCGCCGGCCTCGCCGCACACCGTGCCGGGCTGGACCTGGCCGAGCTGGAAGCCCTGACCGTCGCCGAGGTGCAGCGGCTGCTGCCCGCCGAGGAGCCCGTCCGATGAGCCGATTCCTGCTGGTGGTACCGCCGTTGACGGGACACGTCAATCCGGTCGTGGGGATCGCCCGCGAGCTGGCCGCGCGCGGCCACGAGGTCGCCTGGACCGGCACCGAGTCGGTCCTGCGGCCGCTGCTCGGCCCCGGGGCGGTCGTCCTGGGGACGGGCACCCGGGCGTTCCGGGCGCAGGGCGGGCACGGACTGGCCGCCCTGCGCTCGCTCTGGGAGGGCTTCATCGTTCCCTACGCGCGGTTCACCGCGAAGCCGTTGGACGCGGCGGTGCGGGAGTACCGGCCGGACGCCCTGCTGGTCGACCAGCACACGCCCGCGGGCGCGCTGGTCGCCCACCGGCACGGTCTGCCGTGGGCCAGCCTGGCGCCGGGCGCGATGGAGCTGGGGCGGCCGTTCCGGGCGCTGCCGAAGGTCGAGGCCTGGATGACCGGGCTGCTCACCGGGCTCTGGCGACGGGCCGGACTGCCGGAGGAGGAGTACACCGACCCGCGCTTCTCCCCCGCCCTCGTCCTGGCGACGACCGGTCCCGCGCTGGCCGGTCCGGCGCCGCTCCCGGCGCACTACGCCCTGGTCGGGCCGGTGCTCGCCGAACGGCCGGCCGACCCGGCCTTCCCCTGGGAACGGCTGGAGCCGGGCCGGCGCCGGGTCCTGGTCACCATGGGGACGCTGGCCGGAGACCTCGGCGCGGACTTCCACGCCCGGGCCGTCCGGGCCCTGGCGCTGTGCGGGGACGACGTCCAGCCGGTGATCGCCGCGCCCGCCGCGCTGCTGCCCGAACTGCCCCGCCACGCGGTGGCCGTGGACCGGGCGCCGGTGCTGGAGCTGATGGCGCGGGGAGCGCTGGACGCGGTGCTGTGCCACGGCGGGATGAACACCGTCGGCGAGGCGCTGGCGCACGGGATCCCGCTGGTCACCGCGCCCATCCGACACGACCAGCCGTTCGTCGCGGCCCAGGTGGCGGCGGCCGGCGCCGGGCTGCGGGTGCCGTTCGCGCGCGTCACGCCCGAGGGGCTGGCGGCCGCGCTGCGCACCGTCCTCGACGCACCGGAGCACCGCGCGGCGGCCGCCCGGGTGGGCGCCGAACTGCGCTCCGGCGGCGGGGCCCTGACGGCGGCCGACCGACTGGAGGCGCTGGTCGGAACCGGGGCAGAACGATCGAATCCATTGGTCTAGGCCATTGTATCCAGGGCGCCGCAGACCCTAGTGTGGCGCGAAGCACCGCTTCCCAGGTGCCCCGGCCACCTTCCCCGCACGGACCGTCCAGCCCTGTGTGCGCTGGACGTCGTCGACGTGGCACATCCATCCCCGCACGGGAGTTCTGGTTGATCGAGACCAAAGGACTTCGCAAGTCCTATCCCTCCAAACAACGCGGCCAGGCTGCCGTCGACGCCGTCCGCGGCATCGACCTGGACGTGGCCGCAGGCGAGATCTTCGGCTTTCTCGGGCCCAACGGCGCCGGCAAGACGACCACCCTGCGCATGCTCGCCACCCTCATCCGGCCGGACGGCGGTGCGGTCCGGATCGCCGGCGCCGACCTGCTGACCGACCCGGCCGGAGTCCGGCAGCGGATCGGCTACGTCGCCCAGGGCGGCGGCACCGCCGACGCCGTCACCGCCCGCGAGGAGCTGGTGATGCAGGCCCGGATGTACGGCGCCCGCAAGACCCTGGCCCAGCAGCGGGCCGAGGAGGCCCTGAAGGCCTTCGGGCTCACCGAGTTCGGCGACCGCGCGTGCCGCACCTACTCGGGCGGCCAGCGCCGCCGGCTGGACATCGCACTGGGCGTCATCCACGCGCCGCGGGTGCTCTTCCTCGACGAACCCACCGTCGGGCTCGACCCGGCCAGCCGGGTGCAGGTGTGGGCGGAGATCCGCCGCCTGAACGCCGAGGGCCTGACCGTCGTGGTGACCACGCACTACCTGGAGGAGGCCGACGCGCTCTGCGACCGGGTGGCGATCGTCGACCACGGCGAGGTCGTCGCCGAGGGAACCCCGGAGAGCCTGAAGCGGGAGATCTCGGGCGACGTCGTCCTGGTCGGCCTGGCGGCCGGCGAGGCCGAACGCGCCACCAAGGCGCTGCGGGAACAGCCGTACCTCCACCGCCTGGAGACCCAGGGCGAGGACGACCTGCGGCTCTACCTCGACGACGGCGCGGCCGCGATCCCGCGACTTCTGCGCGCCCTCGACGGGGCGGGCGTCGTGCCCGGCACCGTGCAGCTGCAGCGGCCCAGCCTGGACGACGTGTTCCTGGCCCGGACGGGCCGTTCCATCGAGCAGTCCTGAGCACTGATCCCCGAGAGGCCCCCATGAAGCTCGCCCGCGACACCTGGCTGGTCTTCCAGCGACAGCTGCTGATCATGTGGCGAACCCCGATCTGGATCGCCGTCGGGCTGATCCAGCCCCTCTTCTACCTGCTGCTGTTCGCCCCGCTGCTCAAGACGGTGCTGGCGCCGATGGGCGCGATCACCTACGCCGACGCCTACCAGATCTACGTACCGGGCCTGTTGGCGGTGCTCTGCATCTTCGGCGGCCTGTACACCGGCTTCAGCCTGCTCGGCGAGCTGAAGGCCGGGATCATCGAACGGTCCCGGGTGACCCCGGTGAGCCGGCTGGCGCTGCTGCTCGGCCGGGCGCTGCGCGAGACGGTGGCGCTGCTCGTCCAGGCCGTCCTGATCACCCTGATCGCGCTGCCGTTCGGGCTGCGGGTGGCACCGCTGGACCTGCTGCTGGCGTACCTGCTGCTCGGCCTGCTGGCCCTGATGACCTCGGCGATCTCCTACGGCATCGCGCTGGTGCTCCCGGCCGACGAGGCGATGGCGCCGGTGGTGAACACCCTCGCGCAGCCGATCGCGCTGCTCTCCGGCGTCCTGCTGCCGCTGGTGCTGGCGCCGGTGTGGCTGCAGAACGTGGCCAAGTGGAACCCCTTCTACTGGGCCGTGGAAGGCATGCGGGCGCTGTTCTCCGGCCATGTCGGGGACAGCGTGGTCTGGCAGGGGCTGCTGGTGGTCGTCCTGATGACGGTGGTGTCCGTGTACTGGTCGGCCCGCCTGTTCTCGACCCGGGTGCGCTGAGCCCCGCGCGATCCCCCATGCGGCACGAGGGCGGGGCCGGGGCTTCTTCGAGCCCCGGCCCCGCCCTCGTCCGTGTCGCTACCGGGCCTGCGCCCGGATGAAGCGGGCCAGCTCGGCGACGCCCGCGTCGATCTGGTGCTCCGTCAGCGAACTGACCGAGAGCCGGAGCCGGTGCTCTCCCCCGCCCGCCGGGTAGAACGGCGCCATCGGCGTCCAGAGCACTCCGAAGTCCCTGGCGCACCGCTCCATGGCCGCTTCGTCGGCCGTGAAGGGCACCGTCAGCACGGCGAAGAAGCCGCCCTCCGGCTCGTTCCAGGACAGGCCCAGCCGCCGGCGCTCCGCCGCCGGGAACTCCCGCTCCAGCGCGCCCAGCAGCGCCGTCATGTTGGCCGCGTAGTAGGCCGTCGCGCGGGCGTTGGCGGCGCGCAGCCGGCAGTCGTGGCGCAGCAGCATGCCGCCGATGACGGCCTGGCTGAGCGCGGGCGTGTTCACCGTCGTCATGCTCTTCAGCTTCGCCAGCTCGTCGGCGAGCAGCGAGCGCCGGCCGCCGGGGCCGGCCACCTCCTGGTCGGCGACGACGTAGCCGAGCCGGGCGCCGGGGAAGCAGGTCTTGGCGAAGGAGCCGAGGTAGACGACCTGCCGGCGGCGGTCCAGCGCCTTCAGGGTCGGCCGCTCGCCGGGGTCGCGGGCGAAGAAGCCGTACGGGTTGTCCTCGATGACCAGCAGCCCCTCCGCGGCGGTGGTCTCCAGCAGCCTCGCCCGGGCGCCGACGGGCATGCTGGTGCCCGAAGGGTTGGCGAAGTCGGGCACCACGTAGAGGGCCCGCGGCCGCCCGCCCCCGGCCCGGACGGCCCGGGCGGCTGCCCGGACGGCCTGCGGGTCGGGGCCGCCGTCGGGGCCCTCGGGCACCGGGACGGTGGTCAGGTCGAGCAGCCGGGCGGCGCCGGTGACGCCGACGTAGCAGGGCGAACTGACCAGCAGGACGTCCTGCGGGCCGGCGCAGAGGGCGCGCAGCGTCAGCAGCATGCCCTCCTGGGCGCCGACGGTGAGCACCAGGGACTCGGGGGCGACGGTGAGGCCCTCGTCGTTGGCCAGGGTGCGGGCGACCAGGTCGGCGATGACGCCCTTGGTCGGGCCGTACTGGAACAGCGTGGTGCGCACGGCGTCCCGGTCGAGGCCGCGGGCCGCCAGGTGGTCCAGATAGGCGTCCAGGTGGCCGTGGACGTCCTCCGGCTCGAAGAAGCCCTCGTACGGGCGGCCGGGGGCGAAGGAGACGGCCCCGGGGTAGCGGGTGGTGACCTCGTTGAGGAAGGTCATCGCGTCCAGCAGCGGATCCGACAGCGAGGCGTGCAGTCCGGACAGCGCGAGGGGCTCCACGGCCGGGGCGTCGGGCGGGGCGAGCGGGCGGAGGGCGGTCACCGCAGGGCCTCGCGCAGCCGCTCGGCGGCGTACCGCTGGGCCTCGCCGGCCGCGTCCAGGACGCCCGTCATGGCGAAGAAGCCGTGCGGCATGCCCGCGAACCGGCGGGACTCGACCGGGACGCCGGCCGCCCGCAGCGCGTCGGCGTAGTGCTCCCCCTCCTCGCACAGCGGGTCGTACTCCGCGGTGATCACGGTGGCGGGCGGCAGCCCGGCCAGGCTCGGGGCGCGCAGCGGGGAGGCGTAGGGGTGGTCGCCGTCGGCGGGATCGGCCAGGTAGTGGCCCCAGTACCAGGCCACCGAGCGGCGGTTGAAGAGCAGCGGGTCGTCGTGCCGCTCCGGCGGTGCGGCGGCGACCGCGCGGTGGTCGGTGTTGGGGTAGACCAGCAGCTGGTGGCGCAGGGCCGGGCCGCCCTCGTCCCGGGCGAGCAGGGTGAGGGCGGCGGTGAGGTTGCCCCCGGCGCTGTCGCCGCCGACGGCCAGCCGGGCCGGGTCGATGCCGAGGGCGTCGGCGTTCCCGGCCAGCCACCGGGCGGCGGCGCGGCAGTCGTGGACGGCCGCGGGGAAGGGGTGCTCGGGGGCCAGGCGGTAGCCGACGGAGGCGGTGACGCAGCCGACGGCGTTGGTCAGCCGGCGGCAGATCGCGTCGCTGGTGTCGGGCGAGCCGAGGGTCCAGCCGCCGCCGAAGAGGTAGAGCAGCGCGGGCAGCGGCCGGCCGGCCGGCTCGGGGCGGTAGAGCCGCAGGGCGAGCTCGCCGCCGGGGCCGGGGATCCGGTGCTCCTCGACGGCGGCGACGGGCTCGGGGGTGCCGGCGGCGGACCGGACGTCGGCGAGGTCGGCGGCGCGGGCCTGGGCCGGGGTGAGGCTGTAGAGCGGGGGTGTGCCGGCCTGCGCACGGCGTTCGCGCAGGGCCTGGGCCTGGGGGTGCAAGGGCATGGTCATCCCATCGGACGGCGGGGGTCGGGCGCTCCTGCTCGGAGCCTGCCCGGTCGGTCACGCCCGGACAGGCTCGCGGAGGGGAGTCCTGGGGCTTGTCCGAGCAGTTCCCGTCGCAAAGGAGAAGCGCGGCGGGGAGTGTCGGGCAAGTCATGGGGGTGCTGGCAAAGTCGCGTCGGATCAGGCGGGACGTTGCCGGCACTCCCTAGCGGTCGGCCTCGACGTAGATCGTCTCGTCGGTGCGGAACGCGGTGTCGAGGTCGGCGACGTCGGCGCGGACGCCCTGCCGGTAGGCGCAGTGGCGGATCGCGTCGGCCTCGAAGCCGGCCTGGGTGAGGACGTGCCGCAGCTCGTCCAGGTCGTAGATCCACTGGTGGCCGTAGTACCGGAAGATCTGGTTGACCAGGAAGGCCGGGCGCGGCGGCATCGGCGGTCCGAACCCCATGGTGGTGAGGCGCCGGCGGTGCTTGGCGAGGAAGCCGTCGTCGGTCGCGTAGCCGACCAGGTAGCGGGCCAGGTCGGGGGTGGTGACGCGCAGCACGCCGCCGGGGCGCAGCACCCGCCGGGCCTCGCGCAGCCAGCCGATCGCGACCGGCATGGTGACGTGCTCGATCAGGTGCTCGGCGTAGACCCAGTCCACGCTGGCGTCCGCGAAGGGCAGCGGGCGGCCGATGTCGAGCTGGGTGAACCAGCGGTCGCCGTCGACGCGGTAGAGGGTGCCGGGTTCGGTACTGGCGCCGGGGCTGCGCAGGGCGGTCAGGTCGGTGCCGAGGCCCTCCGGGTGGGCCGTCCGGAAGGCGGCGAACTCGATGCCGGTGATGCCGAGTTCGCGGAAGCCCTGGTGGTCCCGCGGGAGGCCGCCGGCGGCCGGTTCGAGCTTCTCGCAGGTGGCGACGTCGGCGCTGAACGCGTCGAGGCGGACGGCGAGGCCGTCCGGGTCGTCCCAGTCCCAGCCGGCGAAGGGGTCCTGGTTCTTCATGTCGTCGGTCTCTCTGTCGGGCGTGCGGTGCTTCGGCCCGGAACTTCGGTCCGGAGCTCGGTGCGGGGCCGCGCGGTGGGGCGGTGGGCCGGGCGCGGGGGGATGGGCCGGGGTCGCGCGGTGGGGCCGGGGGCCGGGGTCGCGCCGTCAGGCGGTGGGCCGGGGCGCGGGGGCGGTGGGCCAGGGCGCGAGGGCGCTGTGGTCCAGGTCCGCGAGGGTGGGCCGGCCCAGCAGGGCCAGCGTGTGCTCCAGTTCGTCGCGGAGCAGGTCGAGGACGCGGACCACGCCCGCCTCGCCGTCGACGGCGAGCCCCCACAGCACGGGGCGGCCGACCAGGACGGCCCGGGCGCCGAGCGCGAGGGCGACGGCGATGTCGGTGCCGGTGCGGACGCCGCCGTCGAGCAGCACCGGGACCTCCGGCGGGAGCGCCGCGACCACCTCGGGCAGCGCCGCCAGCGCCGGGACCGCGCCGTCCAGTTGACGGCCGCCGTGGTTGGAGACCACCACGGCGTCCACCCCGTGTTCGGCGGCGAGCCGGGCGTCCTCGGCGGTCAGGATGCCCTTGAGGACCAGCGGGAGGCGGGTGCGGGCCCGCAGCCAGGCCAGATCGGACCAGGTCAGGCTGGGGTCGAACTGCTCCAGGGCGTGCTCGGCGATGCCGGAGGAGCCCGCGTCGGCCCGGTGGCTGGCGGCCATCAGCGCGGGGTCGAGGTTGACGGCGCGGATGTCCGGCGGAACGGCGAAGCCGTTGCGCAGGTCGCGCAGCCGGCGGCCGATCCGGGGCGCGTCCACGGTCAGCATGAGCGCGGCGAAGCCGGCTGCCTCGGCCCGCTCGATCAGGGCGGCGAGGGCGTCGCGCCGGCGCAGCCAGTAGAGCTGCAACCAGAGCGGCCCGGTGGCCGCGGCCGCGATGGACTCCAGGCTGCGGCTGGCGAAGATTCCGGCGACCAGCACCGCGCCGGCCCGGCCGGCCGCCCGGGCGGTCACGGTTTCCCCGTCCGAATGGACCAGCCGGTGGTAGGCCATCGGGGCAATTGCGAGTGGCGTCCGGAGCTCGGTTCCGAGCAGCGGGACGGCGGTCGAGCAGGTCGAGACGTCGACCAGCGTGCGGGGGCGCAGTGCATAGTGACCGAACATTTCCCGGTTGGCCGCCAGGGTGCGTTCGGATCCACTGCCACCCTCGATGAAGTCCCATATTTCCGGTGGTAGTTGGGCGCGCGCCGCGCGCTCCATCCCGGCCAGCGTGAGTAGTCCCACGGGCATCCTCGTTCCCGGACGGCCGCGCTCGGACCAGTCCCGCTTCGGCAGCGTAGAAGGTACGGACCAGATTGGTATAGACCTTGATTTGACCAAACGTCTGTGCAAAGGTCTGGCAACGGAATTGACCGTATTGGTTTGAGAACGGCGTCCATGTCAAATCTCCTCTCCGTGGAGTGGCGTTGACCGGCATTTCCCTCCCCGCACTTCCACCCTCCTCACCGCCGCACGCCGACGCCCCGGACGACTGGGTGGCGCGGTTCCTGCTGGCCGGCCCCGAGGACGCGGAGTGCCTGCGCTTCGGCACACCCGTCGACCGCGCCACCCTGCGCGCCCTGGTCGACGAGCAGGCCGCCCGGCTGACCGCGGCCGGCCTCGGCCCCGGCGGCACCGCGGCGCTGCGACTGCCGCCCTCCCTGGGCTTCGTCGCCGCGCTGCTCGCCTGCTGGCAACTGCGCGCCCAGGTAACCCTGCTGGACCACCGGCTGACCGACCACGAGATCGCCCTGGCGGTCGAACGGCTGACCCCGCAGGTGCTGGTAGGGTCCGAGCACCGGCCCTCGGCGGCGCTGCGCGGCTTCTCCGAGGTCGAGCCGGTGGCCGTCCGGCTACCGGGCGGGCGACCTGCCCGGACCGGCCACGCGCTGGTCCAGCTCAGCTCCGGGTCCACCGGCCCGGCCAAGGTCATCGCCCGTACCGCCGGCGACCTGCTCCGTGAACTCGACTGCTACCGGCGGTTGGCGGACTTCCCCGGCGAGGGCGAGCGGGTGGTGCTGCTCTCCTCGGTGGTGCACGTGCTCGGACTGGTCGGCGGACTGCTGAACAGCCTGTACGCCCACGCGCCGCTCACCGTGCCGGAGCGGATGACGGCGGCGGGTATCCTGGCCGCCGTCGGCGACGAGGGGGAACGGCCGACCACCGTGATCGGTGTCCCCTTCCACGCCGAACTGCTGGCCGGTGCGGCCGCGCCCCCGGCGCTGCCACGGCTGCGCCGGATGGTGGTGGCCGGGGAGCTGGTCCGCCCGGGCCTGCCGGCGGCCTTCACCGCCCGGTACGGCGTACCGCTGGGCACCATGTACGGGATGACCGAGCTCGGCGTCATCGCCACCGATCTGGACGGCGCGCTGCACCCGGCGAAGCGTCCCGTGCACGGCATGGAACTGCGCCTGGTGGCAGGCGAGTTGCAGCTGGGCACGGCCGCCTCGCCGTACCCTGGGCTGGACGACCCGACCCGGTGGTCGGACGGCTGGCTGCACACCCGCGACGCCGCGGAGCTGGACCGGGCCACCGGGCTGGTCACCGTGCTGGGCCGGCGGGACTCCCAGGTCTCGATCGGCGGGCTGAAGGTGGACCTCACCGAGGTCGAACTGATCCTGGCCGCCCTGCCCCAGGTCCGCGAGGCCGTCGTGGTCTTCGACGAGGGCGCCATCGAGGCGTACCTCGCCGCCGACCAGGACGCCGACCACGCGCTGGTCCGGGACGGGCTGACCCGGCGGCTCGCCGCCTACAAGCGGCCCCGCCGGCTGTCCTTCCTCCCGCAACTCCCGCGCACCGCCACCGGAAAGCTGCTGCGCGACCCGGCCGCCCTGCGGGCGACCGCCGCCGAACCGCCCCGCTGACCGGCCCCGCCGGGAGGCGCCGGACAGACCCGCCGCCCCCGGACCGCCGCGTCCCCGACTCCCCACCGCTTCTCCCCGCCGCTTGCTTCTCCCCCGACGATCCGCGCGCCGCTGCGCGCGAGTACAGGAGCACACCATGCAGGACCGCATCCGCGAGTTCGTCCTCGCCGCCCTGACCGAGATGCAGTACGACGTCTCCGAGGTCACCGGCGACACCGACCTCGGCCCGGCCGGGCTCGACCTGGAGTCGCTCGCGCTGGCCGACCTCTCGGTCCAGGTCGAGGACGAGTTCGGGATCAAGTTCGACTTCGACGAGATGGAGAGCACCGCGCTGATGACGCTCGACGAGTTCACCGCCGACGTCGCCAAGCGCTTCGCCGCCGTCACCGCCACCTCGGGCAGCCCCGCGTGACCGAGCCCGTCCTCCCCGACCGGGCCGAGGTACTGACGATCCTGGCGGCGTTCGGGCAGCGCGCCGCCGACACCGTCCCCGAGGAACTCGGCTCCCTCGAACTCACCTGGCTGATAGCCGAGTTCGAGCAGCGATACGGCATCGAGCCGGATCTCGACGACGAACGCTTCGAGGCGATCCGGACGGTGGACGACGCCGTCGAGGTGCTCCGCTCCGCCGTCCTCGCGGCGGCCGCCGGCGCTCCGCTGGAACGGACCGCAGGGGTCGCGCAGTCATGACCGGCCACGCCCCGCCCGCCGTCCGGCCCGTGGTCACCGGTGTCGGCGTGCTCAGCGCGGCCGGCACCGGGCTGGACGCGCTCACCGACGCGGCCGCCCTCGGCAAGACCGCGTTCACCACGGTGACCAGGTTCGACGTCTCCGCGCGCCGGACCACCCGGGCCGCGCTGCTGGCCGAGCCGGTGCCGCTGGCCGACGCCGTCCTCGCCGCCGTGGACCAGGCCTGCCGCCAGGCCGGCCTGCCCGCCGGGCGCGGCGGTGACGGCCCCGACGGCGACGGCCGGGCCGCGGCGGACCGGGAGGGCATGCCCGTCCTGCTCGCGCTGCACAGTGACCTCCGCACCCGGGCCGTCACCGCCGCCGTCGCCGCCGGAGCCACCGCCGCCTGGGGGACCGCCGGCGTCACCCGCGTCTACACCGGTGCCTGCGTCGCCGCCGGCACCGCCGTGGCCGACGCCGCCGCCCTGGTGGCCGCCGGCCGCCACCCCCGGGTGCTGGTCGCCGCCGGCCACCTGGTGGAGCCGGGCGTCTTCGCCGCCTTCGACGCCGGCCGGGCGCTGGCCCGGGACGGCGAGCTGCGCCCGTTCAGCGCCGGCCGGACCGGCACCCTGCTCGGCGACGCGGCCGCCGCCGTGGTCGTCGAGGCGGAGCCGCGGGCCGAGCTGCGCGGCGCACCCGTGCTCGCCCGGCTGGCCGGCTGGGGCCGGTCCGGGGACGCCCACCACGTCTGCCGCCCGGAGCCGAGCGGCGACGGCGTCGCCCGCGCCGTCGGGGCCGCGCTCGCCCGGGCGGGCCTCGCCCCGGACGAGGTCGGCTACGTCAACGCCAACGGCACCGGTTCGCCGCTGTCCGACCGGGCCGAGGCCAACGCCCTGCACCGGGTGTTCGGCGCGCACGCCGGGCGGCTCCCGGTGAGCTCCAGCAAAGCCGTCCACGGGCACGCCCTGGAGGCCTCCGCCCTACTCGAACTCGCCGTCACCATCGGGGCGTTGCGCGACGAGCGGCTCCCGGTGAACGCCGGCTGGCTCGGCCCGGACCCGGACGTCGGACTGGACCTCGTGCTGGACGGCCCGCGCGCCGGCCGGCCACGCTACGCGCTGACGCTCAACTCCGCCTTCGGCGGCGCCAACACCGCACTCCTGGTGGCGACCCGGTGACCGCACTGCGCGTCCTCGCCGAAGCCCGCTGGCCGGAGCCGGGCCACCACGAGCCGCTCCCGCCGATCCCCGGCTTCACCGCCTCCTCCTTCAATCCGCTGGTCGCCGAGACCGCCGAGCGCTGCCTGCGCGCCCGGCACGGCAGCGCCCCGGCCCCCGGCCGGACCGCCCTGCTGCTGGCCAGCGCGGGCGGCGACCGCGCCACCGCCCGCGCCATCGACGACGCCGCCGCCTCCGGGGGGCGGGTGCCGCCCCTGCTGTTCTTCCAGTCCAACCCGAACGCCGTGCTCGGACACATCGCCGCCCGCTGGGGCCTGACCGGGCCGGTGGTGTCGATCAGCCCGGCCGAGTCCGTACCCGGCCGGGTGCCGCAGGACGCGCTCGACCTGGCGGCGCTGCTCCTCGCGGACGGCGACGCGGACCAGGTGCTCGTCGTCGCCGCCGAGCAGGCGGAGTCCGCCGGGGGGGCGGACCGGGCCGCCGCCGTCCTGGTCACGGCCGGCTGACCCGCGCCGCCCCGCCACCGCACGCCACGCCGCCTCCGTACCCCGCCACCCCGTATCGCCCGCACCGCCATCGAGCGAGCGGCGCACCCGACGCGCCCCGCCGAAGTACGCCCAGCACCATGGGAGGGATTCACCACCGTGAGCATCCGCAGTATCCGCACCCTTCTCGCGGACGACCCCGACGTCGGCGCCGGCAACGTCCTCACCCGCCGGATGGCCCTGGGCCTCGGACTGGACGAACCGCTGCTGGCCTTCGACACCCCGGTCGACGGCCATGCCGCCTGGCAGCCCTTCACACTGCGCGAACTCGACCGCGCCGTCCGGGCCCGGGCGGCGGCCCTGCACGGCCTCGGCGTCACCCGCCGCGATCCGGTGGTGGTCTACGCGACGGACGTCGCCGACCATGTGCTCTCCTTCCTCGCACTGGCCCGGCTCGGCGCCATCCCGGCGCTGCTGAACCCGAACGTGGACGGGGAGCGCGCCGCCCGCTACATCGCCCGGATCGGCGCCGTCGGCATCCTCGCCGACGCCCCGCACCTCGCCGCGCTGGCCGGCCACGACCCGGGCGCCCCGCTGCTCCCGGAGGTCGGCACGCTCGGCTCGGGCGACCCGGACGCCGCCCCCGCCCCCTACCGGCACTGGTCCGACGACCCGGTGGCGATCACGCACTCCTCCGGCACCACCGGGATGCCCAAGGCCGTCGTCCACTCCCACGCGAGCCTGTACGCGGCGATCCGCCACCGCCTGCGACTGCCCCGCCCGCAGGGCCAGGAGCGGATGCTCAGCGCACTGCCCGCGCCGCACGCCGCCACCCTGATCGCGGTGAACCTGGCGCTCAGCTCGCACACCCGGCTCGACCTGCTCTCCCGGCAGGCCGGCGCCGGTGTACTGGACGCCATCGAGGAGCGCCGGCCCACCGGTGTCATCGGCTTCGCCGCCACCTGGGCCGAGCTGGCCCACCACGACCTGGCGAAGCGCGAGTTGTCGTCGGTCGCGCTCTGGTGGAACACCGGGGACTGCGCGCACGAGGTGCACATCCGCCGGCTGATCGCCGCCGGCAGCCGCGAAGCAGTCACCCGCGAGGGCCGGGTCCGGCTGCCCGGCTCGCTGTTCGTGGACGGCCTCGGCTCCACCGAGATGGGCCACTCGCACTTCTTCATCACCCACGGACCCGGCACCGAACGCTACGGCCGCTGCGTCGGCCGCCCGCACGCCTTCGTCGACTGCGAGCTGGTCGGCCCGGACGGCGAGCCGCTGGGGACGAACGAGGTCGGCGAACTCGCCACCGCCTCCCCCACCCTGGCACTCGGCTACTGGAACGACTCGGTCAAGACCTTCCGCACCCGGATCCGCGGCCGCTTCCTCACCGGGGACCTCATGTACCGGGACGAGGAGGGCTACTACTACCACGTCGACCGTGCCGTGGACTCGGTCGAACTCGGCGGCGGCAAGCGGCTGTTCACCGCGATGTCGGAGGAGCGGGTACTGGCCGCCTGCCCCGACGTGGCGGACTGCACGGTGGTCGCCGTCCGGGACGGCGACCAGGTGGTCACCGACGTCCTGCTGATCCTGACCGCGGACGCGGATCCGACGGCCGACCGCACCAAGGCGGTCACCGCGGCCCTCGACGAGGCCGCGGCGGCCACCGTCCGCCAGGTCCTGGTGGTGGCGGGCGACGACATCCCGCTCGGGCCGACCGGCAAGGTCCGCAAGGTGCTACTGCGCCGCCGCTACCTCGACTCGGTGGCCGCCCGGTGAGCGCGGCCACCGCCCGCCCGGGCGCCGTGGTCACCGGGATCGGCCTGGTCACACCGGTCGGCCGGAAGCCGGCCGAGGTCTTCGAGGCGCTCACCGCCGGCCGCTCCGGCATCCGCGCGCTGCCCGAGGGCCACGCCGCGCACGGCTGGCTCACCGCCGCCGGTCTGGCACCCGCCGTCGAGGGCCGCGAGGTGCTGCCGCCCACCGAGACCAGGTGCGTGGACCGGTTCGTGCTGCTCGCCCTCGCCGCCGCCGACGACGCGCTCGCCGACGCGGGCCTGGTGGTCGGCCGCGACGCCGACCCGCACCGCACCGCCGTGGTACTGGCCACCGGCGGCGGCGGGCTGGAGACCTTCGAGCAGCAGTCGCACCGCCGACTGGAGCGCGGCCGGCCCGGCGTCAGCCCGTACCTGCTGCCCGGCATGCTCTCCAACATGGCCACCGCCCGGATCGCCATCAAACACGGTATC
The DNA here is from genome assembly GCF_040298365.1 of Kitasatospora sp. NPDC001603. NCBI lineage: Bacteria > Bacillati > Actinomycetota > Actinomycetes > Kitasatosporales > Streptomycetaceae > Kitasatospora > Kitasatospora sp. NPDC001603. The sequence goes on along the minus strand of NZ_JBEPAA010000056.1, from coordinate 28,887 downwards.
CGGGGCTTCAGTTCGGCCATCGTGACGGCCTGTGCGGCCGGCGCCCAGGCCGTCGCCGAGGGGCTGCGGCTGATCCGCGCCGGCGACGCCGACGTGGTGGTCTGCGGCGGCAGCGAGTCCTCGCTGCACCCGACGATCGCCGCCGCCTTCACCAACGCCCGTGCACTGTCGGCCGGCTGGGACGATCCGACCGAGGCCAGCCGGCCGTTCGACGCCCGCCGCAACGGCTTCGTCCTCGGCGAGGGCAGCGCCGTCCTCGTCCTGGAGCGGGCCGAGCACGCGGAGGCCCGCGGCGCGGCCGGGTACGCCGACCTCACCGGCTGGGGCGCCTCGACGGACGCCCACCACCCGACCATGCCGCGACCGGACGGCTCGGGCGCGGCCGACGCGATGCGCGCCGCGATCGCCAACGCGGGTCTGGCGCCGTCCGACATCGGCTACGTCAACGCGCACGGCACCGGCACCAAACTGGGCGATGTCGCCGAGACCGCCGCCCTGCGCGCGGTCTTCGGCGAGCACGGTCCGGCGGTCAGCTCCACCAAGGGCGCGACCGGCCATCTCCTGGGCGCCGCAGGGGCGTTGGAGGCAGTGGTGACCGCGCTCGCGGTCGCCCGGGGGACGCTGCCACCGACGCTCAACCTGACCGATCCCGATCCGGCCTGCGCGCTCGACCACGTGCGCGGCGCGGCCCGGTCCGTACCGCCGGGCGCCGCGCTGAGCAACGCCTTCGCCTTCGGCGGGCACAACCTCAGCCTGGTCTTCGGCCCGGCGTCCACCCGGTCCGTCAAGTAACCGACCGGGCACCGGGGTCGCACCCCGGCCTGCCCCGGGGCACCCGTCGGAGCCGACCCGGTCCGGCGCGGTGCCCCGGCCACCCATCATTCGCCACCCCCGGGGAGCACCCGTTGTCCATCCAGTCCATCACCCATGTCGAGTTCCACTGCGCGGACGCCGACAAGACCGCGGCCGGCCTCCGCGCCGACTTCGGCTTCGTGCCCGATGAACGCACGCCCGAAGCCCGCACGCCCGACGCCCGCACGCCCGATGCGCGGACGTCGGCGGAGCAGGCGCCCGGGGAGCCGGCCGCCGGGCCGGACGGCGTACGCACCGTCCGGCTGCGCCAGGGCGACATCCGGCTGCACCTCGTCTCCGCCGCCGACCCCGCCCACCCGGTCGCCCGGTTCGTCGCCGTGCACGGCGACGGCGTCGGGGTGATCGCGCTCGGCTGCACCGACCCGCAGGCCTCGCTGGAGCGCGCCGAGCGGCACGGCGCCCGCGTCCTGGACCGGGCCGGCGGCCTGGTGGCGGGCTTCGGCGACGTCGCCCTGCGGTTCGTCCCCGACACCGCCGCCGGGGCGGTCTCCGGCCCGACCGCGGAACCCGCCCCCGGCGCCCTGCTGGACGCCCTCGACCACGCGGCGATCTGCGTCCCGGCCGGCGAACTCGCCCCCGCCGTGCGGTTCTGCGAGGCCGCGCTCGGCCTCCACCGGATCTTCGGCGAGTACATCGAGGTCGGCGAGCAGGCGATGGACTCCAGCGTGGTGCAGAGCGCCTCCGGCGAGGTCACCTTCACCCTCATCGAGCCCGACACCTCCCGCCGGCCCGGCCAGATCGACACCTTCCTGGCCGACAACGAGGGCGCGGGCGTCCAGCACCTGGCCTTCCGCACCGGCGACATCGCCACCGCCGTGCGCACCATCCGCGAGCGCGGGGTGGAGTTCCTCACCACCCCGGGCGCCTACTACGACGCGCTGGCCGAGCGGCTCGGCGGGACGGCCATCCCGGTCGACACGCTGCGCGAACTCGACGTGCTGGTCGACCAGGACCACGGCGGGCAGCTCTTCCAGATCTTCCTGCGCTCGACCCACCCGCGCCGGACGTACTTCCTGGAACTGATCGAGCGCCAGGGTGCGGGCACCTTCGGCACCGCGAACATCAAGGCCCTGTACGAGGCCGTCGAGCGGACGAACGCCACCGCCTCCGTCTGAGCAACCCCCGCCCCGCAGAAGGAGGCCCCCGCATGACCACCGCACCCGAGTTCCGGCTCACCGAGGCCGAGCGCGCACTGCTGCCCACCCCCGAGGAGGTGGCGGGCTACCTCGAACACGGCTGGTACCTCTCCCGCCGGCTGTTCAGCGACGAGGAGCTGGACACCCTGCAGGCCGCCACCGAGAAGTACTACGAGGGCCACCGCGACCGCGAACTCGCCGTCCGCCCGCCGAACCTCGCCGCCTGGACGCCGGAGCACGGCCCGGTCCAGCGGCACAACGACTACGTGCACTACGAGAGCGACGCCATCGGCGCGATCCTGCGCAAGCCGCTGCTGGGCGCAGTCGCCGCGCTGCTGGCCGAGGCCGAGGAGATCCGGGTCTTCCAGGCGACGCTGATCTACAAGCCGCCGGTGCCCGAGGAGCCGACCAACCAGGTGCCCTGGCACTTCGACAAGCACTACTGGCAGACGTCCAGTTCCGACCGGATGCTCACGGCCTTCCTGCCGTTCCACGACTGCGGGGTGGAGAACGGCACGATCACCATGATCGACGGCAGCCACCGCTGGCGCGAGCTGGACTCCGGCGAGGACTCCACCCGGCACTTCGCCCACCGCGACCGCTCCGAACTGGAGTCGATCCTGGCCGCCAACGCGCACCACAACGGGCAGCAGGTGCGCAAGGTCCCGATCGAGATCCCGCGCGGGCACGTCAGCTTCCACCACTGCCGGACCTACCACGGCAGCGGTGCCAACCTGTCCGACGCACCGCGCCGCGCCGTCTCGCTGCACCTCCAGGACGGCGGGAACGAGTACCGCCACCACCTCAGGCCGGACGGCGGCACGGTGGTCTACAACCACGACGTGGTGGTCCGCCGCACCGCCGACGGCCGGCCGGACTACGCCGACCCGGACATCTGCCCGACCCTCTGGCGGGGCACCCCGTGACGGCGGTCGGCGGCACCGCCACCACGACGGGCCCGGTCCCCCGGCCGGGAGCCGCCGGGCCCGCGCCGCTGGGCACCCCCGAGCAGCGGTACCGGATGCTGCGGCTGATCCGCCGCTTCGAGGAGCAGGCGCTCACCCTGGTGAAGTCCGGGGTGATCACCGGCGGCATCCACCCCTACATCGGCCAGGAGGCCGTGGCGGTCGGCGTCTGCGCCGCGCTGGGCCCGGGCGACCGGCTCACCTCCACCCACCGCGGGCACGGCCACGTGCTCGCCCGGGGCGTCGACCCCCGCCGGCTGCTCGCCGAACTGGCGGGCCGGGTCGACGGGTTGAACCGGGGCCGGGGCGGCTCCATGCACGCCGCCGACCTCTCGCTGGGCATCCTGGGCGCCAACGGCATCGTCGGCGCCGGTGCGCCGATCGCGGTCGGCGCCGCCTGGGCGGCCCGGCAGGCCGGCGACGACCGGGTGGCGGTCTCCTTCTTCGGTGACGGCGCGCTCAACCAGGGCGTCCTGCTGGAGTCGTTCAACCTGGCCGCGATGTGGCGGCTGCCGGTGGTCTTCGTCTGCGAGAACAACGGCTACGCCACCACCCTGCCGGCCGCCACCGCGGTCGCGGGCAGCGCGGTCGGCCGGGCGGCCGCCTTCGGCATCCCCGCCGTCACCGTCGACGGGATGGACACCGAGGCCGTCCGGGCCGCGGCCGAGGAGGCCGTCGCCCGGGCCCGGTCCGGCGGCGGCCCGGGCTTCCTGGAGTGCCGCACCTACCGCTTCGAGGGCCACCACACCATGGAACGCCGGATGAAGCTGCGCTACCGCACGCCGGAGGAGGTGGCCGACTGGCGGGCCCGCGACCCGCTGCCGCGCGCCGCGGCCGCGATCGGCGAGGTACGCGCCGCCGAGCTCGACGCCTCGGTGGCAGCCGAGCTGGCGGCCGCCGAGCAATTCGCGCTCGCCTCCGAACTGCCCGATCTTGAGGGCGCGTTGGACTATCTGTACGCCGACGGACGGCGGCCGCGGGCGGGAGCGACGGGATGACCAGACTCTCCTACACCAAGGCGCTGAACCGGGCACTGGCCGACGAGTTGGCCGAGGACCCCGCGGTCTGCGTGTTCGGCGAGGACATCGGCGCCGGCCTGGCCGGTCCGACCCTCGGGCTGCTCGACCGCTTCGGGCCCGGGCGGATCGTCGACACCCCGCTCTCCGAACAGGCCTTCACGGCGATGGCGATCGGCGCGGCGCTGAGCGGCCGGCGGCCGGTGATCGAGTTCCAGATCCCCTCGCTGCTGTTCCTCGTCTTCGAGCAACTCGTCAACCAGGCACACAAGTTCTCCCTGATGACCGGCGGCCAGGCCAGTGTCCCGCTGACCTGTGTGGTCCCCGGATCCGGCTCCCGGGACGGCTGGGCGGGCCAGCACTCCGACCACCCCTACAGCCTGTTCGCGCACGCCGGGGTGAAGACGGTGGTGCCCGCCACGCCGACCGACGCGTACGGCCTGCTCCGCTCGGCCGTGCGCGACCCGGACCCGGTGGTGGTGTTCGCGCCGGCCGCCGCGCTGGCCGTGCGCGAGACCGTCACCTGGGCGCTGGAGCCGATCCCGCTCGGCTCGGCGCGCGTCCACCGCACCGGCACCGACGTCACCCTGGTCGCCGTCGGCCACCTGGTGCACGACGCGCTGGTGGTCGCGGAGGAGCTCGCCGACGAGATCTCGGTCGAGGTGCTCGACCCCCGTACGCTGCACCCCTTCGACTGGACGGCGCTGGCCGCCTCGTTGGAGCGCACCGGCCGGCTGGTGGTCGTCGACGACTCCAACCGCAGCTGCGGCATCGGCGCCGAGGTGCTGGCCACCGCCGCCGAGGAGATGCGGCTGATCGCCCCGCCCCGCCGCGTCACCCGCCCCGACGGCGCCGTCCTGCCGTTCGCCCCCGCCCTCGACCGCGCCCTCCAGCCCGGCCGGGAGCAACTGCGGCACGCGCTGCGCGCCGTCATGAAGTAACCCGGCGGGTGCGCGCCCCCTGTCCGGCGCGCACCCCTCGTGGCAGAATCCCGTTCCCCCTGTGAAGGAGCTCCACATGTCCACCAGCCGTTACCACTGGGACCGTTCGCACCCCGGCCTGACCGGTCTCCAGGAGGCCATCGACCCGCTGCGCCGCGAGGTCGTCGGCCACACCGTCTACGGCGGACTGACCAGCATCGGACACGTGCGGACCTTCCTGGACCGGCACGTCTTCGCCGTGTGGGACTTCATGTCGCTGCTGAAGAGCCTGCAGCGCGAGCTGACCTGCGTCGACGTGCCGTGGGTCCCGAACGGCCCGACCGCCAGCCGCCGGCTGATCAACGACATCGTGCTGGTGGAGGAGAGCGACGAGCTCGGCGAGGGCTTCACCAGCCACTTCGAGCTGTACGTCGAGGGCATGCGGCAGGCCGGCGCCGACCCGGCACCGGTCGAGGCCTTCCTGGAGCTGCTGCGCGCGGGCACCCCGGTGCCCGAGGCGCTGAAGGCCGCCGGGGTGCCGCAGGCCGCCGTGGACTTCACCGCGACCACCTGGGAGATCATCGAGAACGCGCCGGTGCACTGCCGCGCGGCCGCGTTCGCCTTCGGCCGCGAGGACCTCATCCCCGACATGTTCGCCCAGGTCATCAGCATCGACGACCCGGACGGCGCGCTCACCGTGTTCAAGGACTACCTGGCCCGGCACATCGAGGTCGACGGCGAGCAGCACACCCCGATGGCGATGCAGATGCTGATCGACCTCTGCGGCGACGACGACGCCAAGTGGGCGGCCTGCGCGGAGACCGTCCGGCTCGCGCTCAGCGCCCGGGTGCGGCTCTGGACGGCGATCGAGGAGGCCTTCCCGGCCTGACCGGCACCGGACGGTGCCGGAGGGCACGGGAGGGCACGGGAGGGCACGGGAGTGCACGGGAGTGCACGGGAGTGCACGCACCGCCTTGGTGCCCTCCGGGCCTCCGGAGCCCCGGACCGACGCGAGGGGGTGGGCCCGACGGCCCACCCCCTCGTCGGCGTCGCCGTACGCGGCGGCCCGGCCCGGTCAGAGCACCTTCGCGAGGGTGGTGGCCAGCTCGGGCAGCACGTCGGCCGGGTCGCGGTGGCGGTGCAGTGCCGCCCGCCCCTCGGCGCTGCGCAGCCGGGCGGCCAACCGGGCCGGGAGCACCGCCGTGGTGAGCGCTCCGGCCCCGTGGAACCCCTCCACCGTCCAGGAGACCCACGGCAGCGGGTAGTTCGCGGCCGGGCTGAAGAACACCGGCCGGTGGCCCTGGAAGGCGATCCGGTAGGCGCCGAACCGGCTCCAGTTGGAGAAGCTGAACCGGCGGTGCTCCGGGTCGAAGCCGAGCGGCACACAGTCGCGCAGCCGGGACCGCCCGATCGCCTCCAGGAAGGCCAGGTTGGAGCGGAGGTTGAGGTGCCCGTCGGCGAAGCCCTCCAGGGCCTCGCGCAGGGCGGCCGCGAGGGCCGCCGGGCCGTCCTGCGGAGCGTGGGGCAGGTGGACGTCCCCCAGCAGGTTGCCGACCAGGGTCGGCGGCAGACCGAGCGGGCGGCGTGCGTTGACCGGGACGGTGAGCCAGCGGGTCTCGCCGTCCTCGTCCAACTCCCGCACCGTACTGACGACATGGGCGCAGAGCACGTCGCCGGAGGAGAGTCTTCGCCCTGCTGTCGCGCTGAACACCTCGCGCATACGGGCGAGTTCGGCCTCGCCGAAGTACAGCTGGACGGTCCGGTTGGCGCGCGGCCCGGCCGCCACCGCAGCGGCCAGCACGGCGGCCTCGGCCGGGCCGGGCAGTCGGAACCCGGGCCGCCCGCAGTCCTCGGCGGGCAGCACCTTGCCGAGCAACGCGTCCTGGTCCTCGACCAGTTCGGCCTCGGGCAGCTCGTCGCCCTCCACCGCGGCGGACCAGGCCCGCATCAGCAGCATGAAGCTCTGCAGGTCACCGATCGCGTGGTGCCAGGAGCAGCCCAGCACCGTGCCGCCGGCCGAGGGCCGGGTGATCCGGACGGTGAGCAGCGGGACGCCGCCGGCCCGGGCGGCCGGGGCGTCCACCGGGTCGACCAGCGCGGCGCCGGCCGAGGTGACCCGGCCCATCGCCTCCGCCAGCGTGCCGTCGATGTCGTAACTGTCCATCGGTACACCGGAGTCGTCGCAGACGGCGGTCAGTTCGTCGCCGTCGGTGCGCAGCCGCCCGGCGAACACCGGGACCTGCGCCAGTGCCCGGGCGAGGCCGGCGGCGAGCCGGTCCTCGTCCAGGGTCTGTTCGAAGAAGAGGACCACCGAGACCGAGAGGTCGGCCAGCATGGTGTCCATCAGCCCGCAGCGCAGGCGGGTCCCCGGGGCCCGGCCGGCCCGGACCAGCCGGGAATCGCGCAACTGCGGCCAGAGACTCATCGGTCCATCCAGGGGCTCGCGGGGGGCCGCCCGGAGCGCTCCGGGCGGCGGGCAGACGCTCCGGACGGCGTGGCAGACGCTCCGGACGATGGGGCAAACGATAGGGCAGCGGTCCGCTTCCGATCCAGTGGTCCAGTCCAATTGACTCGGGCTGGTCAAGGGCGGGAGCGCCCCCGGAGCCCCGCCGGGAACGCCGGGCCGCCCCGGCCGGACTAGAATCCGAACCATGGGAGAGCGCGCAGGCGCGCCCGTCGCGCCGCCTCTGGTCCTCGTCACCGATCGGGACTCGCAGCTGATCGATCCCGGCCGGTCGTACCACGTCGGCCGCGACCCGACCAGCGAGATCGTCATCGACGACCCGCGGGTCTCCTGGCACCACGCCGTCCTGCACACCAGTGACGGCCACTGGCTGCTGGACGACGTCGGCAGCACCAACGGCACCTTCACCGACGGCCGCCGGATCGACCACCAGGACGTCGGCCCCGGCACCCGGCTACGGTTCGGCAACCCCGCCGACGGCCCCTCCGCGACCTTCGCCGGGCTGCCCGCGCCGGCCGGCCGCGAGCGGCCGTCGCTGATCGCCCCGCAGGCCTCCGGCGTCTTCCGGCAGCCCAGCGCGATCATCCGGCTCCCGGGCCGGACGGTGCGGATCGGCCGGGCCGACGACAACGACCTCGTCCTGGACGACCTGGTGGTCTCGCGCCACCACGCCGAGCTGCGCACCCTCCCCGACGGCGGGCACGAGATCGTCGACCTCGCCAGCCACAACGGCACCTACCTCAACGGCCGCCCGGTGGTCCGGGCCCCGGTCGGGCCGGCCGACATCGTCGGCATCGGCCACTTCGCGCTCTGCCTGTCCGGCGACGAGCTGGTCGAGTACACCGACACCGGCGAGATCTCGCTGGACGTCCAGGGCCTGGTGGTCCGGGTCGGCCCCGACCGCCGGGTGCTGCTGGACGGCGTCGGATTCCCGCTCGCCGAGAAGGCCCTGCTCGCGGTGGCCGGGCCCAGCGGCGCCGGCAAGTCCACCCTGCTCAACGCCCTCACCGGGCTGCGCCCGGCCGACGAGGGCACCGTCCTCTACGACGGCCGCGACCTGTACCGCGACTACGCCGAACTGCGCCGCCGGATCGGCCTGGTGCCGCAGGACGACATCCTGCACACCCAGCTCACCGTCCGCCGCGCGCTCTCCTACGCGGCCGAACTGCGCTTCCCCGGGGACACCACCAAGGCGGAGCGCGAGGCCCGGGTCGACGAGGTGATCCACGAACTCGGCCTGGACAGCCGGGCCGACCTGGTGATCTCCAGCCTCTCGGGCGGCCAGCGCAAGCGCGTCAGCGTCGCCCTGGAGCTGCTGACCAAGCCCTCCCTGCTCTTCCTCGACGAGCCGACCTCCGGGCTGGACCCGGGCATGGAACGCTCGGTGATGACGATGCTGCGCGGCCTCGCCGACGACGGCCGCACCGTCGTGGTGGTCACCCACAGCGTCCTGAGCCTGTCCGTCTGCGACCGGCTGCTGGTGCTGGCCCCGGGCGGGCGGACCGCCTACTACGGGCCGCCCGGCGAGGCCCTGGAGTTCTTCGGCTACTCCGAGTGGCCCGAGGCCTTCGAGGCCTTCGAGAGCGAGGACCACGCCGCCTGGCAGCGCCGGTTCCTGGCGTCCCCGCAGTACCAGCGGTACGTCGCCGCCGGCGCGGTGCCGGGCGTCCCCGTCGGGCGCCCGGCCGCGGTCGGCGGCAGCCCGATCGGACGGGAGAAGCCGCAGGGCTGGTTCTCCCAGCTGGGCACCCTGGTCCGCCGCTACACCGCGGTGCTGGCCGCCGACCGGCTCTTCCTCACCGTGATGATCGCCCTGCCGTTCATCATCGGCGTGATGTGCCGGGCGATGGCCGGCTCCCGGATCTCCCCCGACAACGCCATCAACGTGGTGCTCACCCTGTGCATCGGCGGGCTGCTCACCGGCTCCGCCAACGCGGTGCGCGAGATCGTCAAGGAACGGCCGATCTACCAGCGGGAACGGGTGGTCGGGCTCTCCAGATCGGCGTACCTGGTCTCCAAGGTGGTGGTGCTCGGCACCGTCACGGTGGCCCAGGCGGCCGTGCTGACCACGGTCGGTCTGGCCGGGGTGGACCTCAGCCCGACGCTGCCCAACGGGGTGACGGTGCACAGCGGCGTCGTGCTGCCGCCGCTCGCCGAGCTGATCCTGGCCGTCGCGATGCTCTCCTTCTCGGCCATGATGCTCGGCCTACTGGTCTCCGCGCTGGTCCGCAAGGAGGAGGCCACCATGCCGATGCTGGTGCTCCTCTCGGTGGTGCAGATCGTCTTCAGCGGCGCCATGCTGAAGCTGCACGGAGTGCCCGGCCTGGAGCAGTTCGCCTGGCTGGTGCCGTCGCGCTGGGGTCTGGCCGCCATGGCCCAGACCGTCGACCTGCACACGGTCTTCCCGACCGCGATCACCGCGGACCCGCTGTTCCGCCCCGACCGCACCCGCTGGCTGCGGTGCCTGGGCATCCTGGTGGGCCTCTCGGTGGTGCTGGGCGGCGCCGTGCTGGCACTGCTGCGCCGGCAGGAGCCCTCGATCATGCGGAAGTGATCGGATGCGCACGACCGGGACCCGGGGTGCGCAGGACGCAGGTGATCAGCTGGAAGTGATCACGCAGAAGTGAACGCCTCCGATGGACGGAGCCCATGGACGAATTCGCGTTCCGCCCGACCCATGTCGCCCCGCCGGACGGGATGGCCACCTGGACGGCCCCCGACCCGGCGCAGCCGGCCGCCCGGCTGGACCCGCTGCTGCCGGTCCAGCTGATCGCCCGGCAGGGCGACTGGGGGCACGTGCTCTGCTCCAACGGCTGGACCACCTGGGTGGACGGCCGGCTGCTGATCAACCTCCCGACGGCGCCGCCGGACGCCACCGGCCCACCGGCCCGGACGGCCGACCCCCGCCCGGCGCTGGCCGAGGCCGAGGGCGCGCTGGCCCGCTACCGGGCGCTGCTGGAGGACCTCGCGGCCGGCAGCGCCGATCTGGAGACCTTCCGGGACCGGGCCCGCGGCCTGCGGATCGGGCTGGTCGTCGACGGCGAGGCGCTCTGGCTGTTCGACCCGGTGCACGACCGCTGGTGCTACTGCGACGGCCTCCAGCTGCAGACCTACGCGGCGCCCGGGCGGCCGAACGCCTCCCCGGCCGCGACCCCGCGCCCGGCCGCCTCACCCCCGCCCGCGCCCGGCCCAGCCGCCTCGCCCGCGCCCGGCCGAGCCCCCACCGGGTACGAACCGACCCGGACGGTTGAGCCGTGATCCCCCCGGAGGAGTCGGGCAGCGGCGAGCCCACCGAACCGCCGCCGCCGACCGGGTCGCACACCGAGGAGGTCCCCGGTCTGCCGTCCGGCATGGTCGGGCGGCGGGTGGCCGGCTACCGGCTGGAGGCCGAGATCGGCCGGGGCGGCATGGCCGTCGTGTACCGGGCCAAGGACCTGCGGCTGGGCCGGACGGTCGCGGTGAAGTTGCTGGCGCCGGAGCTGGCCCGCAACGAGGTGTTCCGCCAGCGGTTCATCCACGAGTCGGAGGCCGCCGCCGCGATCGACCACCCGCACATCATCCCGGTGTTCGAGGCGGGCGAGACGGACGGGATCCTGTTCATCGCGATGCGCTTCGTGCACGGCGGCGACCTGCGCGAGCTGATGAACCGGGGCGGCGCGTTCACGGTCGGCCGGGCGGCCCGGCTGGCCCTGCAGATCGGCTCCGCCCTGGACGCCGCGCACGACCAGGACCTGGTCCACCGGGACGTCAAGCCGGGCAACGTGCTGGTCGCCGCGGGCACGGACAGCGAACACCCGGAGCACCTGTACCTGGCCGACTTCGGCCTCACCAAGAAGTCGCTCTCGCTCAGCGGCCTGACCACCGTCGGGCAGATCGTCGGCACCCTGGACTACGCGGCGCCCGAGCAGATCTCCGGACGGCCGCTGGACGGCCGCTGCGACCAGTACAGCCTGGGCTGCGTGGTGTTCGAGATGCTGGCCGGGACGCCGCCGTTCCGCCGGGAGAGCGACCTCGCGCTGCTCTGGGCCCACCTCAACGACCCGCCGCCGACGCTGCGGGACCACCGCCCGGACCTGTCCGCCGAGGTGGACGCCGTGGTGGCCCGGGCACTCGCCAAATCACCCGAGCAGCGGTACGCCAGCTGCCTGCAGTTCGTCGCCGAGCTGCGCGCCGCCACCGCCGAGGCGCCCAGCCCCGCCACCCCCTGGGTGGCGGACGGACCGGCCACCCAGGTGCTCCCGGCGTACGGCGGCGGCGCGGGCGGGCCGTACGTCTCGCCCCCGGTGCCCGAGCCGCCGGACTGGGCGACGCCGGTCGTCCACCCCCGGAGACGCTGAGGCGCGGCGGTCCCGGCCGTCAGCCGCCGTCCGCCGCGATCTCGCCGCGCCTGCTCCGGTGGGCCGCCAGCAGACCGCCGAGCAGGCCGGCCACCAGGCCCCAGGCCGCCGCCAGCGGCACCAGCAGCCAGAGCTGCGGGTCGAGCACGAGCGAGCCGCCGCCGAGGCCCGCGACCGGGTTGGTGTCGCCGAGCACGGAGCCGAGGAGATCGCCCAGCCCGCCGTCTCCGGCGCCGACCCCGAGCACCGAGAGGCCGTAGTCGGCGGAGACCCGGGACCAGACCCCCACCAGCAGCATCGTCACGGCCGCGGCCGCGCCCAGCCGGACGGCGTGCTGCCAGAGCCGGACCCCGCGCGGGGAGCGGTAGGCGGTGAGGAAGCCGGCCGCCAGCAGCAGCACGGCCGTCAGCGGCAGCAGCCACCAGACCCGGCCGTCCTGCTCCGCGAGGGTGCTGAGACTGATGGTGGCCGACTTGCCCTCGGGTGCGCGCAGCACCTCGGACAGCGACTCCGGGACGGGCAGCCCGATCGCCCCGACCAGGTGGCCGTGCCACTCGGCGCCCATCCCCAGCCCGAGGGCGAGCCAGACCAGGTTGGGCAGCGCCAGCAGGAGCAGGGCCAGCGTCGCCCGGGCGTCGCCGTGCACGACGGCGGTGACGAGCCCCGCCACCAGGCCGAGCACCACACAGGTGAGCAGCACCAGCAGCATCGCGAACGCGGCCGGCCGGACGGCCTGCTGGAACGGCACCAGGCCGCGCGGCAGCGGCGCCCGGCGGGAGACCGCGAAGGTGGCCGCCAGGACCACCAGCAGCCAGAGCAGCCCGAGGCCGATGGTGCTCAGCGGCTCCGCGTGGAAGCCGATCTCGGGGGTCAGGCCGAGGGCGCCGCCGAGGTCCTGGACGAGGTCGCCGCCGAGCGGGACGACGAAGGTGTGCCGGGCGGCGAGGGTGATCAGCACCAGGGCCACCACCCAGACGGCCGCCGTCCGGGCCACCCGGCCGAGCAGTTCGGCGCCGCCGGCGACCGCCCGGAAGCGCAGCTGGCGCAGGAACACCTCCGCCATCACCAGGGCGCCGACCAGTCCGACGGTCAGCGGCATCGCGGTGATCCCGGCGTCCACCTGGGCGAAGAAGCCCGCCCCGCCGTCGAGCTGCACGGAGCCGCCGACGGCGAGCGCCAGCGCACCGGCCAGGACGTACGGGAAGCCGCCGCCCGGCAGGGAGCCGGCGCCGGCGGCCCAGAGGCCGAGGGCGGCCACCGCCGCCATCGCGGCGATCCCGGCGAGGACGACCGCCGACGCGTCCAGCCAACCGCGCAGAACGCCGGGCGGGCCGGGCGCCGTGGTGGGGGGCTCCTGGGGCATGCGGGCTCCTGGTGGACTCGGGTGCCCCCCTCGCGTCTGAGTCCAGCGTCACCCAGGACCGGGCCGCGCGCGCTGTGTGCGCACGGCGAGCCGGCGGTGGCGTGCTGTTGCGGCGGTTGGCGGGCGGGGGCAGAAATGGAAGCCAGTGGCAGGAGCCTTCTGTGCCGGTCGTTTCGCCGGCCGCCCGCGAAACGGAGCCTCGATGAGTTCCCAACCGCCCCTCTCCGGGCCCCCGTCCGGCCCGCCGTCCGGCCCGCTCTCCGGGCCGCCGTCCAGCGGCCCGCCGGGACCGCCGTCCGTTCCCCCGTCCGGGCCGTCCGGGCCGGGCGGCTCCTCGGCCGGTGGGCCGGGTGGGCGTCCGACGCCGTGGTGGCGGTCCCGCACGAAGCTGGCGCTGGCCGGGGGGACCGCGGCGCTGGCCGTGCTCGCGACGGTGCTGATCGTCAACAGCGGCGGCGGGAGCGGTACCCCCAGCGATGCCATCCCGGCCGCGAACGAGGTGGCGCTGCAGACGCCGGGCGATCCGGGACCGGCGCCGTTCACCCAGTCGGTCGAGACCACCGCCGTCTCCTCTCCCGCGTCGGCCCCGGGCAGTCCGGGCGGCGCCACGAAGAGCACCGCCGCGGCCTCACCGAGCGGCATCCACACCGTGCAGGGCTCCTCGGCCGGGCTCTACGCCGGTGAGAAGTCCAAGCCGGCCTGCGACGTCGAACGGCTGATCTCCATGACGTCGACCGGAGACACCGGCCGGGCCTGGGCGGCCGCCCAGGGGATCGAGCAGTCCGCCATCCCGGGCTACCTGCGCTCGCTGACCTCCGCCTACCTGCGGGTGGACACCCGGGTCACCAACCACAGCTACAAGGGCGGGGCGTCGGTCGCCTACCAGTCGGTGCTGCAGGCCGGCACCGCCGTCCTGGTCGACGCGCAGGGCGTACCGCGGGTGCGCTGCAGCTGCGGGAACCCGCTGAAGCCGCCGGAGCTGGTGAGCGACGCCAAGTACACCGGCAAGTCGTGGACCGGCTTCCAGCCGTCCTCGCTGGTCATCGTGGTGGCGGCGCCTAAGCCGGTGACGGAGCTCGTCCTGGTGGACATCACCACCGGTGGCTGGTTCGCCCGGGTGACCGGGCAGATCAAGGTGGTGGACAAGACGGTCCAGCCGCCGGAGGTCCTGGTGCCGGGCATCCCGCCGGCCGCTCCGATGAAGCCGGTCTCCCCGTCGGCGTCGATGTCGGGCTCCACCTCGGGTTCGGGCTCGCCCTCGACCTCCGGCTCGACCTCGGGCTCGACCGGTCCGTCGACCGGGTCGGCCTCGGCCTCCAGCTCCTCGGGCACGCCGTCCGGGCCGTCCTCCGGCCCGTCGTCCTCGGCGAGCACCGGCTCGGCGTCGGCCTCGTCGTCGACCAAGTCCGCCGGCCCCACCTCGTCCTCGCCGCCCGGCCCGTCCACCGCCAGCGTGACGCCCTCCACGGCGACGGCGTCCGCGAACTCGGCGACGGCGTCCGGACCGACGGTGGCCACGGCGACCTGTGCGACCGTCGCGCCCTCGACCCTCCCGCCCTGCCCCGGCGCCACGGGCAGCACGCCCAGCTGACCGACCACTCCTCCCCCGGCGGCGGGGCGCCTCGGACCTACCGGGCGCCCCGCCGCTGCGTCACGCCATCCACCTGCATAGTTGGATTATCAAACGCATGCCGCTACAGTGAGTCGCGATGTCAAACCCACGCCCCTTGGGAGCTCTCGTGACCGCCCCCCGCACCGCCGCGCCCCGCACCCCGGAGGTGCCGGATGCCGCGCACTGACCGCACCGGGACCGTGCTGCTGGCCGCCTGCCTCGGCCTCTTCACCGTCTTCATCCAGACCACCCAGACCATCGGCACGCTGGGCGCGGTCCGCGCCGACCTCGGCCTCGACGCCGCGGACCTGGTCTGGATCCCGAGCATGTACACCCTGGTGGTGGCCTCCGTCGTACTCGGCGGCGGCGCGTTCGCCGACCGCTGGGGCCGCCGGCGGATCTTCCTGCTGGGCGCGCTCGCGATGGCCGCCGGCGGGGTGGTCCTGGTGTTCGCCGGGAGCCTGTCCACCGTCCTGCTCGGACAGGCGGTGGCCGGACTCGGCGGCGCGCTGATCACCCCCAGCTCGCTCGCCCTGGTGACCGACGCCTTCCCCGACCCGCGCCGGCGGGCCGGCGCGATCGCCGCCTGGGCCGCCGCCTCCGGCCTCGGCCTCGCCCTCGGGCCGATCACGGCCGGGCTGGCGCTGCGCTGGTCGACCTGGCACACCGCGTTCTGGCTCGGCCCCGTGATCGCCGCGCTCGCCGGCGCCGCCGCCCTGTTCGGCGTGACCGAGTCCCGGGCCGAGGGCGTCCGCCTGGACTGGCCCGGGCAGATCCTCGCCACCGGCGGGCTCGCCCTGCTCATCTACTGGCTGATCGACGGCGGCCACCACAGCTACCTCGGCGGCGCCCCGCTGGCCGCCGCCCTCGGCGCGGCCGTCCTGCTCGCCGCCTTCGCCGTGGTCGAACTGCGCCGCACCCACCCGCTGCTCGACCTCCGGCTGATGCGCGACCCCTCGTACAGCGCGGCGCTGCTGCTGGCCGGCACCGTCCTGTTCGGCTTCGTCGGGCTCGCCATGCTCCAGGTGCTCTGGCTGCAGCAGGTGCGCGGGCTGACCGCACTCCAGGTGGGCGTCCAACTCCTCACGGAATTCGGCATGTTCATCCTGGCCTCGGCGGTCGCCGGGATCCTCGGGCCACGGTTCGGCGCGGCCCGGCTCATCGTCACCGGGCTGCTGCTGGCGGCGGCGGGCGCCGGCCTGTTCGCCACCGTCGAACCGGCCGACGGGTTCGGCGGCTACGCCCCGGCGCTGGTGCTGTTCGGCTTCGGCTGCGGCCTGGCCGGCGCGCCCTCGACCGCGCTGGCGGTCGGCCATGTGCCGCGCGGCAAGGAGGGCGCGGCCGCCGGCACGGTCAACGCCGCCCGCCAGGTCGGCGCGGTGCTCGGCACCAGCGTCCTCGGCACCCTGATGACCAGCCGCTTCGGCGAGCGGCTCGGCGCCCTCCGGAACCCGCGGCCGCAGGACGTGGCCCAGGTCTTCACCGACGCCGTCGGCCGCGCGGCCTCGGTCGCCGCGATCGTCCTCCTCGCCGGCGCGGCCGCGGGCGCCCTCCTCCTCGCCCTCGCCCGGCGCCGCCGTCCCGCGCCGAGCCCGGCGGAGCCGGCCACCCTCACCGCGGTGCGCGCCTCGAACACCTGACGCTCCGTCGCCCCCCGCGCGAGCGGATCCCGGCCGCCACCCGGGTCCCGTCACGGCCGGCGGTCCGGGCGGCCCCCTCGGCAGGGGGGCCGCCCGTGCCGGCTGCGCCTCTCGCGAGGAACTGACGAACGGTCAGGATCCTTCGGGGCGGATCTTCGCCAGGCCCCGGTAGCGCTCCGGGTCGACCACGGCGGACAGTCCGTTGAGCATCAGCCGGGTGCCGCCCTGGAGGTGGGCGGTGTCCTGGGTGCCGTCCCCGCTCAGCACCAGGTACGCGTACTGCTCGGTCCAGTCGAGCCGGGATCCGGCGCCCTGGGCGGCGAGTTCGAGCGTCACCAGGGAGACCCAGCGGCGCAGGCCGTCCACGTGGGCCTCGTACACGTAGACGATGCGCTCGCCGGGCACGATGTCGTGGAACCGGGAGCGGTATTCGAGCCGCTCCTCGATGTCCCCGGAGACGAACAGGTTGGTCGCCACCTCGCTGCCGCCGACCCGGAAGTCCAGCGCGTGGGTGGCGTGCTTCGAGGAGCCGGGGAGGCGGAACCAGCGGGTGCGCAGCGCGGGCTCGGCGAAGGCCGCGAAGACCTGCTCCGGCGGCGCCGAGAAGCCGACCTGCAGGGCGAAGGAACCGTGGACGACCTGCGGTTTCCCGTCGGTCGGAGAAGTGCCCTCATGTGCGTGATCAAGGCGGCCAGAGCTCACGCGGCGACACTACCACGCAGGCCGATCACCGTTCGGCCGCTCGGCCGGCGACCGTGTCGCGTCGCCGGCCGAAAGACCTGATCGGACGTCAACTTCCGTTGCCCATAGGGTCAGATCCAGCCTTCGAGGGAGGCCAGGAAGCCGTCCAGGTCGTCCCGGTGGATGCAGTGGCCGGTGTCCGGCACGTACCGCACCTCGAACCCGCTCGCGCGCAGGGTCTCGGCCAGCTCGTCCGGGACGAGGTGGTGGTCGCCGGCGCCCTGGACCAGCGAGGGCACGACCGGGCGGGCCGGTACGTAGCTGTGCGAGCTCTCCAGCCAGTCGACGGCCCGGACGTCCCACCGCGCGTACCCGGCGAGCTCGGCCTCGATGTCCTCGGGCTGCCAGCGCGGGAACATCGGACGGATGGCCTCGGCGGTCGCCGCCTTGGTGAACTGGGCGAACTCGCGGATCTCCGCGACCGCCTTCTCGGTGAAACGCCAGGCGGGGTCGCTGTAGACCACCTTGGCCGGGCGCAGCCCCTCCACCGCCAGCGAGAGCACCGAGGCGCCGAAGGAGTGGCCGATCGCGAGGTCGGCGCCGGCCGGCAGCGACTCCACCAGGTCGGCGGCGAGCAGCTCCGGCGAGTAGGAGTCGGCCTGCGGGCTCTCGCCGTGGCCGCGCAGGTCCGGCATGATCACCCGGTAGCCGCGGTCGGCCAGCCGGGGCGCCACCCGGCTCCAGGTGTCCGACGACGAGATGATGCTGTGGACGAGCAGGGCGACCTTGTCGCCGTCGCCGACTTCGTGGAGCTTGAGCCTCATGGGCCGGGTCTTCCTCTCAACGCGTGGTTCGGACGGTCCGGAGGTGTCTGACGGGCCGGCGGTGTCCGGCGGCCGTCCGCGGCGGGTCGTCAGCGGTCGGCGGCGGTCAGGTGCACCAGGGCGCGGGCCGCCAGGCGGTAGCCGAAGGCGCCGAGGCCGACCACCACACCGCCGGCCAGCGGGGCGATCACCGACTCGTGCCGGAACTGCTCGCGCGCCCAGACGTTGCTCAGGTGCACCTCGACCCAGGGCTGCGGATAGCTCGCCAGCGCGTCGCGCAGGCTCCACCCGGCGATCATCAGCGCGCCGGGGTTGACCACCGCGCCGACGCTGCTGAGCCGGTGCTCGTGGATGGCCCGGACGAGGTCGCCCTCGGAGTCGTGCTGGATCGAGCGGACCTCCCAGCCCACGCCGCTCACCTCCTCGGCGACGGCCTTCTCGATGTCGGCCAGCGTGTCGGTGCCGTAGATCTCCGGCTCGCGCTGGCCGAGGATCCCGAGGTTGGGGCCGTTCAGGAGAAGCATCGTGGTCATGAGTCACCTCGCTGGTCGGAGACGCGGATCGCGCCGGGTGCCCGGTCGGGGGTCTGTACCGGGTCGGTGTGCTGGTCGCCCAGGCCGAGTTCGGCCCCGGCCACCTCCTCGGCGCGGGTCATCGCGTACCGCAGGATGGGCGGCGCCATCAGCGAGGTCACGATCGCGACGAGGATGATGATGGTGTACGTCTCGGTGTTCAGGACGCCCAGCCGCAGGCCGGTCATCGCGACGATCACCTCGACGACGCCGCGGGAGTTCATCCCGGCGCCGAGCGCCAGCGCCTCCCAGCGGTTGAGCCGGCTGAGCCTGGCCCCGATGAAGGCCCCCACGAACTTGCCGAAGATCGCCACGGCGAGCACCGCGACCGCGACGCCCAGGACGATCGGGCGGCCCAGCGCGGTGAGGTCCATCCGCAGGCCAGCGGTGGCGAAGAAGAGCGGGGCCAGGAAGGCCAGCACCGTCGTCCGCAGCGGCTCCAGCTTCGCCGGGTCCAGCTCGCCGCTGGTGCCGATCAGCACACCGCAGACGAAGGCGCCGAAGATGGCCTCCAGGTGCATCGCCTGCGTCGCCGCCGCGCTGAACAGCACCAGCACCACGGCGGTGGCGATCGTCGGCATCGGGCCCTCCGACCGGCCGGCCGCGCGCAGGGCCCGGCCGACCAGCGGGCGGCCGACCACCAGGGCGAAGACCACCACGCCGATCGGGTACAGCACCGCGGTGGTGACCACCCCGGCGGTCAGCCCGGCGGTGGCCATCGCCGAGACGACGGAGAGCAGGAACCAGCCCACCACGTCGTCGACCACCCCGGCGGCCAGGATGAGCTGGCCGATGTCGCGGTGCAGCAGCTTCATGTCCAGCAGGGTCTTGGCGATCACCGGGATCGCCGTGACGCACATCGCCACGCCGAGGAAGAGCGCGAACACCGCCGGGTCCGCGCCGCTCGGGAGGAAGGACCGCGGCAGCAGGTAGCCGGTGCCGATCCCGAGGCCCAGCGGCAGCAGCAGACCGGCGATGCTGACCCGGGCCGCGGTCAGCCCGCGCCGGCGGACCAGGGCGAACTTCAGCTCCGCGCCGGTGACCCCGACGAGCAGCAGCACGCCGAGCTGCCCGACGGCGTCCAGCAGGTGCAGCTGGTCTGGCTTCTGCGGCAGCAGCCAGTCGGAGAAGCCCGGCAGCAGCGGTTCGAGGACCGAGGGCCCGAGGAGTACGCCCGCGCACAGCTCACCGGCCACCGCGGGCAGGTTGAAGCGCTGGGCCAGGCGGCCGAGGACGAGTGCCAGGAGGAGCAGCACGGCGACCTGGAGGAGGAACACCAGGAGCGAGTGCTGGCCGATCGTCGGCAAGGGTGCGGCGGTTCGCATGTCGACCCATTCCAGGAGGTGGTTCAGCGGTTGGTTGCGGCGTCCTGCCCGGTGAGTCTCCGGGCCAGCAGCTCGATCACCTCGGCGCTCCGGTCGGCGAGGAAGAAGTGTCCGCCGGGGAGGACCTCCAGCTCGGTCGCCCCGGTGGTGTGCTCCTCCCAGGCCCGCGCCTCGTCGATCGACACCCGCGGGTCGCTGTCGCCGGCCAGCACCGTCAGCGGGCAGTCCAGCCGCTGGTCGGGGTCGTGCCGGTAGCGCTCGATGGCGGTGTAGTCGCTGCGGATGGCCGGCAGGATCATCGCCAGGTTCTCCGGATCGGCCAGCATGAGCTGGCTGGTACCGCTCAGCGCCTTGAGCTCGGCCACCACGTCGGCGTCCGAGCCGGTGTGGACGTTCTCGTCGCGGTAGCGGGACGGCGCCCGCCGGCCGGAGGCGAACAGCCTTACCGGCGCCGGGAGTCCGGCCCGCCGCAGGCGCAGGGCCACCTCGTACGCGAGCACCGCGCCCATGCTGTGGCCGAACAGCGCCAGCGGCTTGTCGTCCAGGTGGCGCACCGCCGCGAAGATCTCGTCCGCGAACTCGGGGATGTTGTCGATGCCCGGCTCCTGGTGGCGCATCTGACGGCCCGGGTACTGGATCGCCAGCACCTCGATCCCCTTCGGGGCGAGCACCCGGGACACCGGGAAGAAGAAGCTCGCGGACCCGCCGGCGTAGGGCAGGCAGACGAGCCGCACGGTGCTCGTCGGCACCGGGTGGAAGACACTGACCCACTTCTCGTAGTGGGCGGTCGTCGCTTGGGCCATGCCGGATCTTCCCTTCGGGCAACGGTCCGTGGCGCGGCCGCGGGCCCACGCCGGAAGGCGGTGGCGGGCGGACTGCGCACGGGTCCCCGGATTCTTCGGGACGTCCGCACAGTAGGCCGATCAAGACCGGTCGTGGTATCCCCCGATCTGATAGCCCGGGGCGGACGTTGACGCTTCACGCGGGTCGCGGTAGTAGTCTTCCGATGTTCCTGCCAGGGCTGTCGCGCCCCGTTGTCGCGCGCAGCCGCCGCGGCGTCCGAGCAGCGCCTGCGCGCTCCTCCGCCGTGTTCCCGCCGCCGTGCCCACCCGCCGTGCACCGGTCCGCACCGGTCCGCCGCCTCCCTGCGATGAGGGGTCCCTATGCCCAAGGTGTCACCGCACGAGCCCCCGACCGGCCCGACGGACACGGACGTGGTCGTCGTCGGCAACGGGCCGATCGGGTCCGCGCTCGCCGTCCTGCTCGCCCAGCACGGCTGGCGGACGACCGTGCTGGAACGCCGCCGGCGCCCGTACACACTGCCCCGGGCGACCAGCTTCGACGGGGAGACCGCCCGGCTGCTCGCCGCCTGCGGGATCGGCCCGGACCTCGGCCGGATCACCGAACCGGCCTCCGGCTACCAGTGGCGGACGGCGGCCGGCGAGACCCTGCTGGACATCGAGTTCCGGACCCCGGGCCCGTACGGCTGGCCGGATGCCAACACCATGCACCAGCCCGCCCTGGAGGAGCTGCTGGCCGCCCGGACGGCGCGGCTGCCCGGGGTCACCGTGGAGCGCGGCCGGCAGGTCGTCGGGATCGCCGACCACGGCGACCGGGTCCTGGTGACGGCCGAGGACGAGGACGGCGCGGCGCGGACGGTCTCGGCCCGCTGGGTGGTGGGCTGCGACGGCGCCAACAGCTTCGTCCGGGACCACCTCGACGTCCCCGTCACCGACCTCGGCTTCTCCTACGAGTGGCTGCTGTGCGACGTCGAACTGCGCGAACCGCGGGCTTTCGTACCGACCAACCTGCAGATCTGCGACCCGGCCCGGCCCACCACGCTGGTGGGCAGCGGCCCCGGGCACCGGCGCTGGGAGTTCATGCGGCTGCCGGGCGAGCGGGCCGCCGAGCTGAACCGCGAGGAGACGGCCTGGCGGCTGCTCGCCCCGTTCGGGGTCACGCCGGACACCGCCACCCTGCTGCGCAGCACCACCTACATGTTCCAGGCCCGGTGGGCCGACCGCTGGCGGGCGGGCCGGGTGCTGCTGGCCGGTGACGCGGCCCATCTGATGCCGCCGTTCGCCGGGCAGGGCATGTGCTCGGGCATCCGGGACGTGGTCAACCTGTCGTGGAAGCTGGACCTCGTGCTGCGCGGTCTCGCCGACGAGGCGGTGCTGGACACCTACACCGGGGAACGCCGGGCGCAGGTCAGGGAGTCGATCCTGGCCTCGGTCCAGCTGGGCCGGGTGATCTGCGTGACCGACCCGGCCGCCGCCGCCGAGCGGGACGCCACGGTGCTGGCCAACCGGCACGGCCGGGGCCCGACCCGGCCGGAGCCGGCCAAGCCCCTCACCGAGGGCCTGCTGTACGGCGGCGGGGGCGACGGACCGCTCAGGCCGGCCGGCGAGGTCGTGCCGCAGGGGGTGGTCGACGGGCCCGGCGGCCGCGGCCTGTTCGACGAGGTGGTCGGGCGCGGCTTCGTGCTGCTGCTCGCGCCCGGGGCGGACGCCCGGCTCGGCGCCGAGCGGCTCTCCTTCCTCGCCGGGCTCCGGGCGCACGTGGTGCGGCTGCTGCCGGCCGGCCGGACCCGGGACGAGCAGGGGGACGGGCAGGGGGACGCCGGCGCCGGGGAATCCGGCGAGGTCCGGGTGGTGGACACGGACGGCGTCTACGGGGCCTACCTGGCGCGGTACGGGGCGAGCGCGCTGCTGGTCCGCCCGGACTACCACGTGTTCGGCGCGGCCGGCGAGCCGGCGGGCGCGGCCGCGCTGGTGGACGGGCTGCGGGCCGGGCTGACGGCCGCCGTACCGGCGGGCGCGGCGGGCCACGGGGGCTGACGCGGCGCGGCCCCGCCCGGACCGGCCGGTCCGGGCGGGCCGTCCCGCGCCCTACTGCCCGCGGGCCAGCAGCACGGCGCCGCGCAGCGAGGAGAGCCCGCCCAGCCGGGCCGGGGCGACCGGCAGCGGGGCCAGGCCCGGCCGGGCGAGCGCGGCGAGGTGCTCGGCCGTCCGGTCGGCGAGTTCGGGGATCCCGGCCGCGAAGCCGCCGCCGAGCACGGCGAGCCGGGGGTGGAGCAGCTCCGCCACGCCCACGGCGGCGGCGGCCAGGGCGCGGCCGGTCCGGTCGAGTGCCGTGACGGCCCAGGACTGCCCGGCCCGCAGCCCCGCCCGCAGCTCGTCGAAGGTGACGGGCGCGCCGCGCAGCCGCTCGGCGCGGGCCAGGGTGGCGGGCCCCGAGGCGGTCGCCTGGAGGCACCCCCGGCGGCCGCAGACGCAGACCGGGCCGTCCAGTTCGACGACCAGGTGGCCGAGTTCGAAGGAGCCGTGCGCCGGGCCCGGGCAGAGCCGGCCGCCGAGCACGAGGCCGCCGCCGATGCCGGTGCCGACGCCCAGGTAGAGGAGGTCGGCGCAGGCCGCCGCCTCGGCCTCGGCGAGGGCCGCGAGGTCCCCGTCGTCCGCCCAGACGACGGCCGCCCCGGGGAACAGCGCCCGCAGCGCCGGGCCCAGGGGCAGACCGGTCCACTCCGGCCGGCTGGGCCAGGCGGTGACCCGCTCGTCCGGGCCGACGGTGGCGGGCATCGCGACACCGACGGCCCGGAAGGGCGCGCCCGACCGGGCCGTCAGCGTGCCGACGTGCTCGGCGAGCCGGGCCAGGTCGTGGTCGGCGTCGCGGCCCGGGCCCCAGGCGAAGGTGGTCTCCTCGGCCCGGCCCGTCGCCGACTCCGCCCGCAGGGCGACCTTGGTGCCGCCGACGTCGATGCCGAGGTAGCGCGGCGCCTCCTCGGCGTCCGTCGCGCCGCCGGGCCCCGGTGCCGGTCCGTTCTCGCCGGTCCGCATGGTGTGCCGCCTCCGCGCGGTCGGGTCAGCGCCCGCTGAGGGCCGGGCAGAGGGCGAGCAGCTCGACCGGGCGGCGCAGCACCACGTCGGGGCCGGCCGCGAGCAGCTCGGCCTCGTCCGGACCGGCCCAGAGGGCGGCGGCGGAGGCGACCCCGGCGCCGCGGGCGCTGGCCAGGTCGGTCGGCGCGTCACCGATCATGATGGCCTGGTCGGCGGGTACGTCCAGCAGTTCCAGCGCGCGCAGCACGATGTCGGGGGCGGGCTTGGGCCGGGCCACCTCGTCGGAGCCGATCACGTGGGCGAAGTACGGGAGCAGGCCCAGGCCGTCCAGCAGGGAGCGGGCCCGGTCGCCGGCCTTGCCGGTGGCCACGGCCATCCGCAGGCCCCGGTCACGGAGCTCCTGGAGCAGCTCGGGGATGCCGTCGAAGACCTGCACCTGGTGCGCGAGCCGGTAGCTCTCGCGGACGAAGGGCGCCTCCATCTCCAGCGGCAGGCCCATGATCCGCATGATGTCCGGGAAGTAGCGGCCCTGGTGGCGCTGGTACTCCTCGAAGGGCGCCGGGCCGTCGCCGACGATCTCGGCGTAGGCGATGGAGAACGCCTGGCCCATCACGGCGAAACTGTCGACGATGACCCCGTCCAGGTCGAAGACGACCGCCTGCCGGGGGTTCGCTGCTCTGTCCGTGGTCGTGGCGGACCCGGGTGCCGATGTGGCGGTCATGAGGTCCTCACCTCCTCGTGGGCGGCTGCGGGACGGGCGGATCGCGCCCGGCCGGCAACACGGGCCGACTCGTAGAAACTCTCGATGAGCTGGACCGTGCCACGCGCCTGCGCGATGGCCCGGCCGCGATGGGCGGGGTCGGCCAGCAGTGCCCCGAGGCCGTCCAGTTGGCGCCGGTACTCGGCCCCGATCGGCTCCGCCGGCACGGCGATCCGACGGGTGGTGCCCTCCCGGGTCAGGGTCAGGACCGGCTCGGGCTGCCGGTTGGGGCTGAAGCCGAAGGTGCAGCGCAGTTCCGCGCTGCCGGCGCTGCCCTCGACCACGATCCGGGAGACGTCAAGGGCCTCGTGGGAGGCCCAACTGGCCCGCAGCGAGACGGAGATGCCGTCCTCGCGGACCAGGAAGCCGCGGGCGGTGTCCTCCACGTCGCCGGTGAGCGCGTCGGCGGGCCGGTCCTGGCGCCAGGCGGCGGACCAGGCGCCGACGTTGACGAAGTCGTCGGAGGTCGCGCCGACCACCTGGGCGAACTCGGCCGGCCCGACCAGGGCGGCCAGCGCGTCCAGCAGGTGCCAGCCGAGGTCGACCAGCACCCCGCCGCCGGCCGTGCTGCGCCGGGTGAACCAGCCGCCGGCCTTCGGGACGCCGCGGGCCCGCACCCACGACAGGTCGACGTGCCGCACCCGCCCCAGGTCGGGGACGAGCGCCGCCAGTTCGCGGACGTCGGCGCGGTGCCGGGCGGCGCTGCCGGCCAGCAGCATGCCGCCGTCGAGCTCGGCCCGCGCCAGGTCGTCCGCCTCGGCGGAGGTCAGGCAGACCGGCTTCTCCAGGAAGACCGCGAGGCCGCGCCGCAGCAGCGCCGCGGCCACCTCGGCGTGCAGGTGGTTGGGCACGGCGACGACGGCGACGTCGACGTCCTCGGGGTGGAGGGCGTCCACCGCCGCGTGGGCGGGGATGCCCGTCGCCTCGCCGACCGCCGCCCGCAGCGCCGGGTCGGGGTCGACGACGGCGACCACGTCGAAGTCCTCGTGCGTCCTGAGCCGCGAGAGCCAGAGCTCCCGGCCGGCCCAGCCGAGCCCGACGACGGCGGCGCGATGCCTCACAGGGCTGCCACTGCGTCGGCGACGATCGCGGCGGTGGCGTGCAGGGCCTCCTCGGAGGCGAGCAGGACGCGGTGGTGCAGCCAGACGCAGTCCCGGCTGATGGCCTCGGTGTTGGGGCAGCGCTCGGCGACCGCCTCCGGGGTCTCGTCGGGGGCGGCGGTCTCCCAGAACGCGTCGGTGCGGTAGATCGCGCGGAACGCGGCGAAGGCCGGCAGGCCGGCGTCGACCAGGCGGTCGACGAGCTCGTTGCGGCCCTCCTCGGAGATGCCGGGGATCCGGAACATCGCCATGTAGTGCGAGTTGCGGTCGGCCCGCGGGTCGCTGCCCTGGGGGACGACGCCGTCGATCGCGCCGAGCAGGCCGGACAGCAGGTTCCAGCGCTCCTCGCGCAGGTCGGTCTGGGCGTCGAGGCGGCGCAGCTGGGCGCGGAGCACGGACGCCGAGAACTCGTTGAGCCGCATGTTGGTGCCGGCGATCTGGTGGAAGTACCGGCGGTCGGTGCGCGGCCGGCCGCAGCTGTGCCGCAGGAACGCGGCCTCGTACAGCTCCGACTCGGGGAACAGCAGGGCGCCGCCCTCGCCGGCGGTCATCAGCTTGCCGTTCTGGAAGCTGAAGGCGGCCACCGAGCCGAGCTCGCCGACCCGCTTGCCCTGCCAGCGCGCGCCGTGCGCGTGCGCGGCGTCCTGGAGCAGCGGGACGCCGGTGGACTCGGAGAGCTTGCCGAGGGCGTCCATGTCCGCGATGAGCCCGGCCATGTGCACGGGCATGATCACCCGGGTGCGCGGGGTGATCGCGGCGGCCACGGCCGCCACGTCGATGTTGTAGGTCACGGGGTCGACGTCGACGGGGACGGCGACCGCGCCGAGCCGCTGGGCGGCCTGGGAGGAGGAGATGAAGGTGAAGCCCGGCACGATGACCTCGGTGCCCGGGCCGGCGCCCAGACACTGCAGCGCCAGCTCCAGCGCGTGCGTGCCGTTGGTGACCGCCAGGGCGTGCGGTGCGCCGTGGTGGTCGGCGAACTCGCGCTCGAAGGAGTTCACCTCGTCCCCGCCCATGCGCCACCACTGGCCCTGCTCCAGAGCGCGTATCAGGCCGCTCCGCTCGTCGTCGTCGTACTGCGGCCAGGAGGGGAATTCCGGTGCCGGTCGCGCGTTCATGTCTCTCCAAATCTCCGCTACGAACTGGTCTCCGCTTTTGGACGGCCTGGCGGGATTGAGCGGGCGGGGCGCGTGGCCGACGGAAGAGCGGAACAATGGCCCCTGGGATGTCACGCAAGGTATTGCGGCCTCACAGTAGGCGCCGCCCTCGGCGGCCCGCATCCCTCGTTCTGGTAGTCGTCGGCCCCGACCTGCCGATCACCCGTCAGCGCAGCCCGAAGAATGCGCGGTACTCGTCCACCTGACCGTTCAGCATGTGGATTCCGTGGTGGACGTCGAACCCCAGGGCGGCCGCCAGCCGCAGCAGCGGCGTCTCCCTCGGTTGCATGATGATGTCCGCCACCACGGCGCCGGGCGCGAGGGCGTCCGGCCGGAACGGCAGCGGGTCGCCCGGGCGCAGGCCCAGCGGGCTGGCGTTCACCGCGATGTCGCTGTCGTGCAGGGGCGGTTCGGCCGAGGCCCGGACCCGGCCGGGCCAGTGCTCGGCCAGCCGTGCGACGAGCGCGGCCAGCCGGGGCCCGTCCGGGTCGGTGACGGCGAGCCGCTCCGCGCCCGCGGCGAGCACGGCGGCCGCGATGGCGCTGCCCGCCCCGCCGGCGCCGGCCAGCGCGACCCGGCGGCCGCGGACGTCGTGGCCGGCCCGCGCCAGGCCCGCGACGAAGCCGGAGCCGTCGAAGTTCTCGGCGAGCCAGCCGCCGTCGGGTTCGCGGCGCAGCACGTTGGCGGTGCCGGTGATCTCCACGGTGCGGCTGCGCCGGTCGGCGAGGCCGGCGGCGGCGGCCTTGTGCGGCACGGTGACGAACAGGCCGTCCAGGTTGCCGATGTGCTGCAGGCCGCGGACCACCGTGGCCAGGTCCCCCGGCCGGGCGTGCACCGGGACGAGCACCGCGTCGATGCCGAGCCGGGCGAACAGCGGGTTCAGCAGCCCGGGTGACTGCACCTGGGCGACCGGGTCGCCGAGGACGGCGTACAGCCGGGTGGCCCCGCCGATCGGCGGGCCGGGCGGGATGGCGGGCTGCGGGGTGTCGGTCATCGTGGCCTCCCGGGGCGGGGTGCGGTGCCCTGTGCGACCGCCTCCGCGAACATCTCCGCGACGGTGAAGGCGAGTTCCATCGACTGCTCGGCGTTCAGGCGCGGATCGCAGGCGGTCCGGTAGTTGCCGGGCAGCTCGTGCTCGGCGATCCCCCGGGCGCCGCCGAGGCACTCGGTGACGTCCTCGCCGGTCGCCTCCAGGTGGAGGCCGCCGGGGTGGGTGCCGAGCGCGCGGTGGACGTCGAGGAAGCCGGCGATCTCCTCGACGACGTGGTCGTAGTGGCGGGTCTTGTACCCGTTGTCCGCGGTGCGGGAGTTGCCGTGCATCGGGTCGCACTGCCAGACCACCTGGTGGCCGGAGGCGGTGACCTTCTCGACGATCGGCGGGAGCACCTCGCGGACCCGCGCGTGCCCCATCCGGCTGATCAGCGTCAGCCGCCCGGGGGTGCCGTGCGGGTCGAGCCGGCGCACGTACTCGACCGCCTGCTCGGGGGTGGTGCCCGGGCCGATCTTCACGCCGATCGGGTTGGCCAGCAGCTCCGCGAAGGCGATGTGCGCGTCCTCGGGCCCGCGGGTGCGCTCGCCGATCCAGAGGAAGTGCGCCAGTCCGCTGGAGTACAGCGGCTCCGGCCCGTCGTCCGTCACCCGGAGCAGGGCGCTCTCGTAGTCCAGCAGCAGGGCTTCGTGGCTGACGTAGACCTCGCTCCCGGGCGCCGTCCCGCCACCGGCTCCCGGGCCGGCCGGGAGGCCCAGGCCGCGGCCGATCTCCTCGGCCGCCGGCGCGTACCGGTGGCCCCCCGGCGCGTCGCGGACGAAGCGGAGGTTCTCGGCGTGCAGCGCGTGCGGGTCGCCCAGGCCGTCCCGGCGGAGCCGGCGGGCGATGTCCACCGTCCGAGAGGCCTCGGCGTGGGCCAGCAGCATCCGCTCCGGGTCCGGGGTGCGGGCGGCGGGCGTGGGTTCGACGCCGTTGACGATGTCGCCCCGGTAGACCGGCAGGCCGTGGGCGTCGACCTGGTGGGAGCGCGGCTTGGCGTACTGGCCGGCGGCCCGGGCGACCGGCACCACCGGCAGTCCGGTGGTGCGGGCGAGCACCAGGGCCATCCGCTGCAGCAGGCCGAGGTTGGCGCGCAGGTGCGGCTCGGTGTTGTCGGCGAAGGTCTCCGCGCAGTCGCCGCTCTGGAGCAGGAAGGCCTCGCCCCGGGCGACGGCCGCCAGCCGCTCGGCGAGCCGGGCGGTCTCGGCGGGCGTGACGATCGGGGCGGCGGCGCGCAGCCGGGCGACGACCTCCTGCGCGCGGGCCCGGTCCGGCCAGC
>NZ_JBEPAA010000055.1:0-55118 GCF_040298365.1 Kitasatospora sp. NPDC001603 | reverse complement strand
GGTCGGCCATCGCGTAGCCGACCACCTCGCGAGTGGCCAGGTCGATCGCGGTGGCCAGGTAGAGCCAGCCCTCCTCGGTCGGCAGGAAGGTCATGCCGCCGACCAGCCGCATCCCGGGCCGCGGTGCGGTGAAGTCGCGACCGATCAGGTCCGGGGCCCAGTGTCCAGGTGTCCAGCCGCAAGGTGGAACTTCATTCCTGCCCCTGGGCGCGATCCTGGCCAATGGCCTGGTCGACCACTGCCGCGAGCGGGCGGCGTCTGCACTGTGACCCGCGGCCGCCGCGGGATCGGCATGAGTCCACACGACCCTTGATGATGACGCGGTGGCCGTTGCCGTTCTCACGTGGGGTCCGGCGCAAGATCACGAAGTCCCATCGAAGTGCTGGTCCCGGCGTGACGACTCCGGGACCAGCACAGGAGAACCGATTCCGGGGTGTCCGTACCCGCCCTGCATTCCATTGAGCACCGTCAATTCGGCCCAGGCATCGATATTGGGCCGGGGGACCGAATACCTGGTGCAGGTCGCGGGCCATCAGAACAGCAGTGATGCGCTGACCGTTGGAGGCCACCATGGGCTTGTCGGTCGTCGAACCGTCGGCGAGACAGGGCCCTCGCATGGTCGAACCCGTGGTTCTGCACACGGGGTAGAACGAGCGAGAAGCCAAAGTCGCCGTGGGACGAGGGCGACCTACCATGTGGCGTCGGTTCCGGCGAACGATGACTCGGAGACGTGGCGCAGCCGGGGCAGCACGTCGCGCAAAGCGTAGAGATCGTCAGCGGTGGCCTGTTCGGCGAGGCGGCTCAGGAGGCGGCGAAGGACATGGTCGTCGTGGTCGTGGACAGCTTCGGCGATACCGCGCAGTACCGCCTCGATCTCAGGTCTGACTGGCATGCGTCTCTCCTGTCCCCGGCGTCGATGTGGGGTTGTCTGATGGGTACCGCTCACCGTGCACCGCTGCCTCCGGCGAATGGCCCTCCTGGAGGCATCGCTGTACCGTCGTTCAGTCGGCGGTTCAGCGGTTGCCCAGCGTAGGGTGGCGGCGGTCGTGTGAACCGGGGGACACTCAATGACGGTGAACGTTCCCTCAGCTGCGAGGTCGGCGGCCAGGGGGACGACGCCACAACGATCTCCAGCTCGGCTGTCTTCACGATCACGCACCTCGCGTGACGCTGGCCTGCCGGTTCGGCGCCGCTCGCCCCAAGGTTCCCCCCGCCCCGTTTTCGGCCCTGCTCCAGTGGGGTCCATCCACCCGCTCGTCGCAGAGCTAACGAGTGCTCTCCGTCGGGCACTGCTCGACCAGTAGCTCCAGCAGGTACACCGGGAGCGGATCGGGTTCGCCGAGTGTCGCCCAGGTGTGGACGGATACCCGCGCGGACGAGTCGGCCCGCCGTAGGACGTTCCCGCCCACCGGCCCGTGAGCGGCAGGGAAAGTACCCATCATCGCCCCCGGGCCAAGGCGCGGTGGCTCAGTTGCTGTCGTCAGCGGGTTGCCCTGACCGCGGCGGCTCTGTGCCGCCGAAGCCATGTGCCGACAGGTCGAACCAGTTGCCCTCCGGATCGATGGCCCGGTACTCGGCGAAGGGCCGAGTGGTGAAGCGTTCCGCCGGCTGGGGGCTCCCGGCTGAGATCAGGGCCGCGGATGTTTCGGCCACATCGGCCACGTGGAACCCGAAGTGGTTGATGCCCAACGGAGTGTCTCCGTTCAACCGGTGCTTGATGAGAGCGAGGCTGAAGTAGTCGTCGGAGAGGAAGCAACTGCCGTCGGGGTCGCGGTGGAAGAGGCGCATTCCGAGGATCTCGGTGTAGAAGTTCGCAAGCTTCTCAGGGTCCCGAACGACGATGGCGAGGTGCCGGAGCCGCGGCGCGGGGGTGGTGGGAAGATCGGACACGCGCGTCTCCTGGGCTTCGCTGGTGGGGTCAGAGTGCGGCACGCGGACAGGAACCATGTTGTGAAAGGCCGTGATCTGCCAGGCTTCCGTGCCGGAGACCGTCGTGCGCTCCACGACCGCCAAGGCGTGCGTGCCGGCAAGGGTGGCTCCGTCGAACGTGGTGACAGTGGATTCCACAACCACGGTGGCGAGGTCCTGGCACAGGTACCGGATGGACCGGATCACGGTGTCGAGCGTGGTGGAACGGTAGGTCGATCGGAAGAGGCGTCCGTGGCGTGCGGAGATGTCCGCCCGGCTCTGAATCCTTTCGCCCTGCACAGTTGTGAAGTCGCAGTTCGCCGAAAAGACTGCCGCGAATGCGTCTGCGTCTCTGGCGGCCCAGGCCGACCTCATCGCATCCCACAGGGCGCCGATCTGGTTGTCCGTGGTCGAGTTCACTGAGTCACCGTTCCGTTGTTACGTCAGCCGTCACGAGAAGGGGGATTCGGCTGCACTGGTTGTCGGGGCCATCGGGTTCGTTGGGCGGCGCCCAGGCGGCGAGTGAGTGGTACGTCGCATCACCTCGGCGTTCCAGGTAGCAGATGAGGTTCACCGGCCAGCTGGTGTGGCCGAAGGTGTGATGGTCCATCGGGGTTGGACGGTCGCTGAGGACCAGCTGCCGCTCCGACGGGGGACCGATGCGGTGCCAGTCGGGGTGTAGGTGGATCGACCCCAGGAGCTCCAGACCATCGGCTTCGGCCTCCCGGGAGATCCTCAGGAGATCGCGCGAGTTGACCCACCAGCCGCGTGCTTCGTTCTCGTAGGCGGTGCCGAAGCGGGGGATGATCGATGCGGCGAACTCGACGCGTGCGGCCGGGTCTTCGGCTCGGGCGTTGCGTCCGAAGGCTATGCGTTCCACAGCGTAGGTCGTGCCGTGCGCCGACCCCAGGAGGAGCGCGAAACACGGCAGCGGGGTGCTGGGCGTGATGAGCTGGTACGTCTCGACGGCTGCGGTCAGGAAGTCCCGCAGTGCCTGATCCCGGAGTAGGACCGTGGGTGGTTCACACCATGGCGCGTCTGGTCTGTCCATATCGAATCCTTGCTGAGAGGTTGGGCCTAGCTGGAGGTGAGGAAGCCACGGGTGGGCTTGCCCTTGGGCGGGGTGCTCGGTGCCGGCGAGGTCCGCGGCGGCCTCGGAAGCCCCGCCGTTGCCTGGAGAATGTTCATCAGCCGGTCGGCGATGTACTGGGCGGTGAGGCCGCTGAACGCCAGGGTGTCCGCGCGCGAGCCGTGCTCGAGGAAGCCTTGCGGAATGCCGAAGTTGCGGACTGGACGTTGGAGTCCGGCTTCGCCGAGTGCCAGTGCGATCGCCGTGCCGACGCCGCCGGCCAGTGTGTTCTCCTCGACGGTCGCGACGAGTCGGAACTGCTCGGCCAGCGAGATCAGTTCAGGCGCGAGCGGTTTCACCCAGCACGGGTCGACGACGGTGATCCCCAGACCTCGGGCGGTGACCTTTCCCGCAGCCTCGAGACAGGTCGAAGCCATGGTGCCGACGGATACCAGGAGGATGTCCTTCCTCTGTGAGGCCTGGAGGACGTCGACCCCGCCGAGCTTGCTGAGAGCCCGGACCGCCCGGACGGTCCGTCCCTTCGGAAACCGGAGAGCAGTTGGTCCGCGTTGATAGCTCACCGCTTCCTGCAGGGCCGAGCGCAGGGTGGTGGCATCGCGTGGCGCTGCCATGCGCAGGCCTGGAACCAGGTTCAGTAGCGACAGATCCCACACGCCGTGGCCCGGAGCTCCACCCTCGCCGGTCACACCGGCGTGGTTGAGCGCGAAGGTCACCGGTGTGTGGTGCAAGGCCACATCGAGCAGGACTTGGTCGAACGCACGATTCAGGGAGCTGGCGTTCAGCGTCACCACCGGGTGTGCGCCGCCCAACGCCAAGCCCGCTGCCGTGGTCACCGCGTGCTGCAGAGCGGGACCCACATCGACGATGCGGTCCGGAAAGCGCCGGGCGAATTCGCCGAGACCTGCCGGCTCGATCGCTCCTGTAGCGACGGCGACGAGATCGGGCCGAGTCGTGGCCAGGTGAGCCAGCTCGTGTCCGAACACAGAAGCCCAGGAGGACAGATCATTGTCTGCCTGCCCCGAGACCCCCTCGGTGGGTGCACGTCCGACGCCTCGCGCTGTCCTCTCTGCCTTGGGGTATCCGCGCCCCTTGTCCGTGACGCAGTGGACGACGACTGGTCGGCCGAGCTCGACTGCTTCGCGCAGGACGGTTTCCAGCGCCGTGATGTCGTGCCCGTCGACCGGGCCCAGATACGCCAGGCCGATGCTCTCGAACAGGGTCTGCGGGGCATCCGGACCGCGTAACGCGGCGAGGTGCACGGTGAACGCCCATCGGTCCGGTGCGGCCGAACCGCTGTTGTCGTTGAGCACGATGACCACCGGCCGCTGCGATGCCGAACCCAGACTGTTCATGGCTTCCCAGGCCATTCCCCCGGTCAGCGCCCCGGCGCCCATGACCGCTACCACGGCGCGGCCGCTCACGTGGTGGAGGTGGTGAGCCCGTGCCAGGCCATCGGCCCAGGAGAGCACGGTCGAGGCATGCGAGTTTTCGACGATGTCGTGACCCGACTCACTGCGGATCGGGTAGCCGGACAGGCCGGCCAGTCGGCGGATCGCCTCCGGTCCACCGGCTTGCCGGGTCAGGAGCTTGTGCACGGCGGCCTGGTGGCCGGTGTCCCACAGGATCCTGTCCCGCGGAGACTCGAAGACGCGGTGCAGAGCGAGAGTCAGCTCGACGGCGCTCAAACTGGGGCCGAGAGCGTCTTCGGCAGCGGTGACCGTCTCCACGAGCAACTCGCGAATCCGCGGCACGAGTGCCTCGAGCTCGCACGGTGACAGTGCCCTGATGTCCTCAGGGCCGTTGATGTCGTTCAGCAGAGACCCGCGGCGACCCTCCCTGCCGACCGTGTGGCGTCGGCCACGGGGGTGTCCAATCGCGAATACACGCTGTACCAGTGGCATGATCGTGCCTCGTCTGCCTGCT
Source organism: Kitasatospora sp. NPDC001603 (assembly GCF_040298365.1). Lineage (NCBI taxonomy): Bacteria > Bacillati > Actinomycetota > Actinomycetes > Kitasatosporales > Streptomycetaceae > Kitasatospora > Kitasatospora sp. NPDC001603. Next base: position 50,197 of record NZ_JBEPAA010000055.1, on the reverse strand, counting down.
CTGACTGAATGTTGCGGCTGGTTTCCGTTGCGGTCGAGTGCGGCCGGCCGGGTGGTCGGGCGCGGCCCGTAGGGGGCCTTTGCTGTCGACGGGCGGTGGTCCGGTTGTGTGGTGGATGTGCTGTCATCCGCTTCAAGGCGTCGGGCTGGCACTCCTCGCCAAGGTGCCCCAGCCCGGGGCGGGCGCCCTGACGAGCGTTGCCGAACAGCCTTGGCAGCCCTTCGGCCGTAGGGCCGATGACCGGTTCGGGCAGGACGCCGGCCGCACCGGAGTCGGGTGCGGCCGCTCTGCGGCGACGCCGGGTGGAGCCGATCGGCGCCCACAACTATACATACCGAGTATGTATCTGCTGCGGGCCGAGTCACCTGTTGCGGCGGCACTCGATGAGACCTGTGGGTAGCACGCGACTGCACGAGCGTCCGGGATGGGTGAAGTGAGTGCCGCCGGCGGCCGCGGTCGATCTGCGGACGCCACGGCACGGGTCGGTCACTGACCCTGGGTGCTCATCAAATCACCCGTGCAGCAGCCTACTTGGCGGTCCCGGGCCAAAGGTCGGCCCGCGGCGGCCCTGAGCTCCAGTCATGTGTACTGCCAGCCGACGGGACACACCTCATGGATCGTTCGTGCGGGAATTCCCTCTGGACCGAAGGCCGTGATCAAGCGCTTGTAAGATCAATTCTGCGATCGATCAAGGCCCCGCAACTGGGTAAGCAGATCACGGCACGTGTCCTCGTGCATCGACACGTGCCATCGCAGACCCACCGGAGGGCGCACAACCCCCGATGCGCCCTCCGGTGCCAGTGCTTCCCCCGACTCCCTCGCAGCCCCTTCGTGGGGCGCAGACGGATCGGGGGTGCAGTCCGACAGTGGGCGGACTCTCCCGTGTGCTTCACGACACGGCTTGTGAGGCCGGACAGTCATCGTTCGCCGGCCAGTCCTGAACTGGCCCCGCTGGGCGGATTGAAGCCGACCGCCCCCAGGCGGGTCCCACCCCAGCCTGCTGGGGGCGGTCGGCTCCCGAACCGGCCCCGGGGAAAGGCCGATCCGCTCGTGGTCCGGCTGTTCGGCAAGAGGAGAACGGCCGGCTTCGGGTGCCCGTGGTGGCCGGTAGTGCTCCCGGCTGCGACGGGTCTCAGCTTTCGAGGAGACGCAGGCGCTCTCGCGCGCGGCGCAGGGCGACTGCGAGCTCACCGGGATCGGTAGGCCCGCGCACGCCGTCGGGCAGCACGATCCATCCTTTCCCTGCGAACGTACGGAGCCCCGGTGCGGGCATCGCGACAGTTGTCGGCGTAAGACCGTCGTTCTGTCGCGAGAGCAGCTCGGTGTCCGAGATCTGCCACTGTCCGGCGGCACGGGTGGTGACCAGGAACTCCAGCCTCGCGCGTGCCCGGTCGTGCAGGACGGGTCCGACATGGACGTCGGCCTGCTGCAGGTCCCGAAGCGCGACCAGGCCTACGCGCTCGTTGGTGACGCGTACGACGTTGAAGAGGTACCCGGTCTCGATGCCGGCGAGTTGGCCCACTTGCCACTTTTCGAAGACCTTCTGCGGCTGCAGGTTCGCGGCCGCGAGCCACTTCGCGCCGTTGACGAGGTACGAGTCGCGGCGGTCGAGCTTGTGCGTCCGGTACATCGAGGTCCTTACGTCGATCAGGCAGGGCAGGGGATCCGGCGGCAGCCGAGTACCTGCCGATGTCGCCTGCGCCTGGCAGCCGCGGGGCTGCGGGCTGCGGGGAGGATGGGCGATCGTCGGCCGGGAGTGAGACGGATCTCCCGTCGGAGAGTGCTTCGGTGCAGCTCACTTCCCACGGGCCGTCCGTAGCACTGCCGGCAAGCTGCCGATCAGCAGCAGCACTGGCAGAATCCACAAGGCCTTGGCCACACTCGACAGCTCGGCCAGCCAGCCAATGACCCCCGGGCCGGACAGCAATCCGACGTACCCGCTGGTACTGACTGCTGTCACCGCCACATGTGCAGAGCTCCCCACGTTCCCGGCGACGGTGAACAGGTACGGCATGAGGCAGGAGAGGCCGAGGCCCAGGGATCCGAAGGAGAAGATCACGGGCAACGCTCCCGAGGAGCTGAACCCGACGGCGCTGCCCACAGCGCCGACGATGACGGCGGCCAACGCCATCCTGCCCTGTCCCATGCGGCGTGCCACAGCATCGCCGCTGAACCGACCCAGGAGCATCGTCAGTGCGAACGCCACGTAGCCGAGACCCGCAGCACCGTCGGACACTCCGCTCTCCTTCAGGCGGACAGCTGACCAGTCCGCGCTGGCACCCTCTGCGAACATGGCCGCATAAGCCGATGTGCACAAGACCGTGAAGGCGAGCACTTGTGATGATCGGCCATCAGAATTTCCTACCAGTGAATCGGTTCCAGGATCCGAAGCAGTCGCCGCGAGCGAAGCACGCGGCAGGGAGCGGAGACAGCAGACCAGGCCCAGCACGCCCAGGCCTGACAGGTGGACGGCGAGAGGCACCGCGAGTGCTGCGGCGCCGGCACCAATGGCAGCCCCGAGCAGACTTCCGACACTGAAGCAGGCGTGGATGCCGTTGATGACCGGTCTGTCAGCGGCTCGACCCACGGCAACGGCTTGAGCATTCATTGCGACATCCATCGCGCCCAGGGCCACACCCCAGACAAAGAGCGCCGTCCAGATCACGGCCAGGCCATGGCCGGCACCGACTCCGGCCGGAAGCAGACAGGCTGTAACTGCTGAGAGGCGTAAGACACGGGTGCTGCCCCATCGCTGCATGAACCATCCTGCGACGGGCATCGCCGTCAGACTTCCTGCTGCTAGGGCGAAGAGAACGATCCCAAGGGTTCCGTCCCCGATGCCGAGTCGCTTCTGGACCTCGGGGATTCTCGGTGCCCAGGTACCCAGCAGAGCACCGTTGACCGCGAAGATCGTGGAAATCGCCACATGAGCAGAGCGCAGACCGGCGGGGCGATCGTGGGATTCGGCAGGAGTATCACATACGCCCGAGGTCGGATCAGTCATGTAACGCCCCGGATGTCTCCCAGGACACCACCCCGCGTGCTGCAGAGGTCAGGGTCGGAGCGGGTCTTCCCAGTCGATGCATGCTCGACGACTCTGCCATCGGATCACTCCATTCCGCCCCGAAATCAACGTGTCAGTGCCGGCCTCCCGGTGCCGCAGGGAGTCAGCGAACTCAGCCATGTTCCAAGTCCGATCCCGATTTCGCCACACCGCAGGTATGCAGGTTCTTATACGTAGAGGTGACGGTGCCTTCCACGTCACCCACTACGGAGCGGCGCCGACATCGTCGGCCCGCATGCTGACACGGCGTCGGTGAGGCTGGTGACGGAGGACCAATAGCAGCCGTCCCCGGGCAAACACCGGCCGCCCTACCCGCTACAGAGCCCCCCAGGCCGCCGCCGCTGTGAGGAGTGTTTTGCGGGCTTCCAACAGGCCCGGGCTCTCGGCGCCGCGCCTCGTGGCGAGGTACAAGGTGTTCAGCGGCGGGTAAGGAGGGTGGTGGATCTGTTCGATCGACCCGTCCGCCAAGGCCTGGTGTGCGATGTATCGCGGAAGTACGGAGAAGCCCGCTCCCGCGATGACGTTGTCGAGCACGGCCCGTAGGTCCGGCACGATCAGAGCAGCAGAGTTGCAGGGCCTGCACCCGAATTCGCTGCGCCAGTAGCGTCGGATGATCGGCAGTTCGTTCGAGTAGGCGACGAGTGGCAGATGTGCGAGCGCCTTCACTGGCTCGGTCACGAGCCGGCCCAAGTCCATGGTGTGCTTCAGCGAGGGCGAAGCCACGAGCAGGAACTCCTCGTCGACGAATGGTACGGCGTTGAGTTCAGGATGCCTCGGACGAGTGGAGGCGACGACAAGATCGACGTGGCCGTAGGCAAGAGAGTCGAGCAGCTCGGGCGAAAGGCCGAGTGTCGCCCGGACACGTAGGCCGCGGGTGATGAGGCCGGACAGCGCAGGCAGCACCCGCAACGTCATGATCTCGCTCGCGCCGGCGATCCGCAGAACGCCGTCCAACGGACCCTCGCCGTCCGGCCGCAGGACTCCCCGCACCCGGTCGAGGTGCAGTCCGACCTGTATGGCAAGAGCTCCGGCCCGTGCGGTCGGTGCCGCGCCCCTGGTGGAGCGTACGAAGAGTTTCTCCCCGAGCTGCGACTCCAGGCGGGCGAGCTGGCCGCTCACGGCAGGCTGACTGACTCCCAGGCGCTCCGCCGCGGCCGACAGGGACCCCGAACGGTAGATCTCGAGGAACGCCACCAGTAGGTCCAGACTTGGTGCAGACAATTCGACCTCGCACTATAAGAACCGTGATGACTCACCGAGTGACACCCCGCTCGCGCGGGTAGCACGATGAGCCGGCAGCACGGCGCGCCACGATCACGAGGAGCTCCGACCGGTGTGTCGGCAGTGACCCAGACCGCATCACTGTCACGACAGGTACCAGGGCGACCACCTCCGGGGCGCGACGCACCTGAAGGAGGACGATCGATGCACTCGCTGTCGACCAGCTCCGAAGGGTCGAACGGCGGGCCGAGTGAGCACCCGGGCCGGCTCTCACCTTGATCCGCCGGCGGTGGGCAACGGAGCCCGCCCACAATCCTTGGGCGTTCTGCGCGCCTCAACTTGTCATGTTACATGCAAGAGCTGGGCCCGGGACTGCCCTCAGAACGCCTCCGGCGTTAGCGCCACACCACGCACGCCGGGAAACACTGCAGTTCGGACGCGGGGAGACCCCCCTCGATCGCAGGAAGGCCGTCATGATCGAATCCACGTCGAAGACAGCCCGCCAGGAAAGTACCGACGCACGCACCTACACACTAGCCCGAGGCCGTGGGGTGACCATCGAGCTTGACGATGGAACGACCCTCCTCGACGCAGCCTCAGGGACCTTCAACGTCCCCCTGGGCTACAACCACCCCCGCGTAGTGAGTGCGATTCGCCGACAACTCGACCGAGGCCTGCTCCACCTCACCTCGGAGTACACCCGTGAGCGGGCCACTCAGCTCCTCAAACCGCTACTGCCGTACGCACCGGAGGGCATCACTGCGGCCTGGATGCGGGACATCACCGGATCCACCGCGAACGAGTGCGCCGTTCGCATAGCGCAGAAGTCAACGGGCCGGCACGAGGTCATCAGTCTCTTCCTCTCCCATCACGGCCAAACCCTCTTCACGACCGCCCTCTCCGGCAACGCGTTCCGACGCGCCGAGTTCCCCGCAGGCCCCCCGACGGGTGTCAAAGTGCCCGCCCCGTACTGCCATCGGTGCTTCTACGGCCAGTCGTTCCCCGGGTGCGGCCTGATGTGCGTTGATCGTCTCGACGACTTCATCGAGTACGCCAGCAGCGGGTCGGTCGCCGCAGTGATCGTGGAACCCGTCATGGGTAACGGCGGCAACATCGTTCCCCCGCCAGGCTACTTCGAGCGCCTGCGTCAACTGTGCGACCGGCACGGCATCCTCATCATCGCGGACGAGGTCCAGACCGGGATGGGCAGGCTCGGCGAGGTCTTCGGCTCGACCGCAGTGGGGCTTCGCCCCGACATCATCACCCTCGCCAAGGGACTGGGCGGCATCGGCGTGCCCGTGGCTGCGGTCCTGATGCGCGAGGAGCTCGACGTACTGGAGAGCTACGAGCACTCGTTCACCTCCGGTGCCAACCCGTTGGCACTCGCCGCCGCAGAGGCAACAGTCGCGGTGATCACCGACGATGAGTTCCTCTCGGAAGTCCGGCGCAAGGGCGGACTGCTCGGCCAGGAGCTCCAGAGACTTGCCAAGAGCAGCGACTTGGTCAGCGACGTACGGGGCCTCGGCATGATGTGGGGCCTGGAGTTCTCAGGAGCGGACGGCTCGCCGGCTCCGAAGGTTGCCCGACAGGTGATCGACGTCGCACGCAGCCACGAAGACCTGATCCTCCGGCCGTCCCGCTACGGCTTCGGCAACGTCGTCAAGGTACGCCCCGCCCTGACCGTTGAGGACCATGAGATCGCGGACATCGCACAGCGACTCGAGCGCGTCCTGGTGCGGGTCGAGCACGCCGAGGGAAAGGACCATCGCTGATGGAATCGCTTGTATACAGCGCCCCCTGGACCGTCCGCGTCGTCGAGACGGAGGAGCCGAGGCTGTCGAAGCCGGACGACGTCCTGGTCGAGGTGAAGGCGGTCGGTATCTGTGGCACGGACCTCGGAATCATCGCCGGCCAGTACCCGGCGGTTCGCCCGCCGGTCGTACTGGGCCATGAGGCCGTCGGCGTCGTTCATGCGGTCGGCAGCGGAATCGAGGACCTCATTCCGGGCGAGCGGGTCGCCATCGACCCCACCTACGCATGCCTGCATTGCCACATGTGCACAACAGGCCGGCCCAACCACTGCCTGCGCAAGGACGGTACGGAGAGCGGCGTGAGTGCCGACGGCATGTTCCGCAAACTCCACCTCACCCAGCGACGTTTCGTCCACCGCATCGCCCCGCACGTTCCGTTCGAGAATGCCGCCCTGACGGAGCCCCTCAGCTGTGTGCTGACCGGGGTCGCCCAGCTGCTCCTGCGGACGGACTACCACGCCGCTGTCATCGGTGCGGGCCCGATGGGGCTGCTGTACGCGCACGCGCTGGCGGTGCAAGGTGTCCGGGGCACGTTGATCGAGATCTCACCGCAGCGGCGTGCGCTGGCCGAGCAGGCCGCACCCGCAGGGTGGATGGTCGCCCGCGATCTGGACGCCGCCCTACGGCAGGGATCCCGGAAGCCCTACGGTGCCGGTGGTGGCCGTGGCAACGGAGAGTCACTCCGCGACCTCGGCTTCGACATCATCGTGGACACGTCCGGCTTCGCCCTGGAATCCTCCCTCGCGTTTCTGGCCCGGGGCGGTCAGCTGCTGTCCGTGGGCCTGGGCGGTACTCCCGTTACGGTGGATCCCGTGGTCTTCGCGGACCACAGCAAGCGGATCGTCGGCTCCATCGACTCGCTGAACGGCAGCTTCGCCGCCGCTCTCGACCTGATTACCACCGGTCGTGTGCCTGCCGACCGCCTCGTCAGCCACGTGCTTCCGCTGTCGGCCCACCGCGAGGCACTCGCCCTCCTGGGTGTGGATCTGGCTGAGCGCAGGCGTGTCGCCCCCGCGGACGCCCTGAAGGTGGTGCTCGTCCCGTGAACGGCGGCGACACCGGGATCCCGCCCACCGAAGCCGTCGTCTTCGACTGCGACGGAACGCTCCTCGACACCGAGCCACGCTGGGATTTGGCCGAGCGCAGGTTTCTGCGCGAGCTGGGCGGTGTGTGGGGCCCGTCGATACGGCAGCACCTTCGCGGGCTCTCGCTGCTGGCCAGCGCACGCCTCCTGACCGAGGTCGCAGACGTGAGAATCGCGGAGGACGAGGCAGTGGACCGCCTGATATGGCACTTTGAGCGGGTGACCGACGAAGCAGGAGTCCCGCTGATGCCCGCCGCGGGGGCGCTCGTCGATGCGCTCGCGCGTTCCGGGGTGCGACTGGCTGTCGCGTCGAACACGCCGGAACCCTTGCTTCAGCGCCTTCTGCAGCGAGCCGACGTGCGAAGCCACTTCTCCGTTGTCGTGGCTGCCGGAGCGGAGCTCGCCCCCAAACCCGCACCGGACCTCTATCTGACGGCCTGCTCGCACCTGGGCGTGGAACCGGCATCGACACACGCCCTGGAGGACTCCCAGCCCGGCGTGGACGCTGCCCTGGCCGCCGGACTCCGGGTCACCGCGGTGAACGCCGATGCCACGGTGAGACTCGTCGGATGCCGGCAAGTCACCGGTCTCCAGGAGCTGAGCCTCCAGCGACTCGGGATCCTCCAAACCTCGAACCGGCAATCCCCGGGCAACGGTCCGGATGACGACACAGGAGAGCAGCGCGAATGACGTCAGAGCACGGCGGCTCGATCGGCGTGATGCTTCCGCCGGACACTCCGGTTCAGCAGATCGTCTCCTTCGCCCGGAAGGCCGAAGAGCTCGGGTTCGATGAACTCTGGGTGGTGGAGGATTTGGGCTTCCACGGGGGCCTGGCGCAGGCGGCGACCGTACTCGGTGTCACCAGTCGGATTCGGGTCGGCCTGGGACTGATGCCGGCCGGTGCCCGCAACGTGGCGTTCGCCGCCATGGACGTGGCCACCCTCGCACACCTCCACCCCGGCCGACTAGACATCGCCATCGGCCACGGAATGCCTGCCTGGATGCGCACTGTCGGCGCCTGGCCTTCGAGCCCCCTCACGCTGCTGTACGAATACATCACGACTTTGAAGGCCCTTCTGCGTGCAGACGTCGCCGACTACAAGGGACGCTACGTTCATGTCGACGGACTCCAATTACAGCCGACAGCACGACCTTCATCCGTACCCGACGTTCTGGCTGGTGTGCGAGGACCCCGGTCTCTGGCGGTGTCGGGCCATGTTGCCGACGGCACCGTCCTTGCCGAGCCGGTGACCCCTGCCTACGTTCGCAGCGCACTTCGGCACATCGCACCCACACGACCGCATCGCGTCGTCGCCTACAACGCTGCAGCAGTCAACGACGATCCGGCTGTCGCCTTGGAGGCCGTCCGCCCGCTCCTGGCCGTCGTTGCGGAAGAGGACTGGCGGCCACACATCGCTCCACTTCCCTTCCGTGACGCACTCGTGGCTCTGCGCTCTCGATGCGCCGGACCGGAGGATTTCGCTCGTAGCCTGCCCGACGAGTGGGTGCGTCAACTGGCCGTGGCAGGCACCCCGACACAGGCACGGGCTCAGCTTGCCGAGCTCTTCGACGCCGGCGTCACGAGCGCTGTTCTCACCCCGGTGGGCCCGGACTACGTCGCGTCACTTGTTCCGCTCGCCACGGTTCTGCAACCGTCAGGCTGATCAGACAATGTGAGATCGGCGTTTACCGCCCCGAGTGAGCAGCCACTCCCGGTTCCGCACAGCTTGGCCCGTCCCGCCTCACCCGGTGGGGCGGGCCAAGCTGTGCGCCGGGTCAGGGGCCGGCAGACCGTAGTGACGGCTCCGCGACGTCCTCAGTGTGCTGTGTCTGCGGGGAGCCCCCGGGAGCCTCGGGGCCGACTTCAGGCGGTTCTTCGCCCGGGATCGGCCGGCTGGGCTACGGCTCCCAGCTCTCCCCGACAAGCCGGGTCTCACAGCAATTGAGCCATCGGATGTTCGACTCGACCTGAAGGATTCGTCGCGCCGTAGCGAGCTGTCTGACGAGGCTGGGTCCCTCGAAGTCAGCGGCATCCGGACGAAGAGGCGGGCTCGACTGGCTCCCCTCTTGACCGGTCAGGTCCTGAAGCATCTTGACCTGGTGAAGCCGCTGGTCACGTAACACCGCGCCGAGGTCGACTCCAGGGACGAGCAGGGCCATGGCCAATTTGATGGCCAGTTCGTTCCTGGGCGCCTCGGTCCGTCTCACAGGGCTGCCGAACCAGGCTCGCAGTTCGGCCTGGCCGGCCTCGGTGACGGCGTAGAGGCGATGGCCGTCCGTGTCTTTGCCGGAGGGCTCGACCGACCCGTCGCGGACCAGGCGGCGAAGTGTTGCGTACACCCGGCCTGCGTTGATGAGCCACATGCGATCAGTGCGTGCCTCGAACTTGGACCGGAGCTGATGGGCATAGTGCGGTTCTTGGCTGAGGAGAGCAAGAAGGGCGTGACGGATGGACATGGTTCCCCGGCATCCAATGTGACTCAGGTAGGTGCTCTGCAGCGGCCAGAGCGAGGATGTCGCCCTGGACCCCGGCGGCTCGGGCTCGGCGAGGGAAGCGGGCTGAGGCGCAGATTGCAGACCCGGAAGCGATCAGGCGCCGCCACCGCTGTGTGCGGCCGGCGCGTTCGTACACGCGGTCCTGGACCGGTGGCCCCCGGTGAAGCAGACGATGCCGGCACCTCAGTACGGCTTCGCTGCCACACCCCCGTACACCGCGATGTCCCGATCAGGGGCGGGCACGGCACCGGCGTCCGGCCGCCAGCGATGGACCAGCGTGACGCCGGGATCGAGAAGATGGCAGCCGTCGAAGTACGAGAGGAGACTCTGGCGGTTCCGGACCCGAAGGGGTATGCCGCGGGCGTTGTACTCGCCGGCCACCCTGCAGGGGCCCTCGGCGTTGTGATCCGCGGTGAAAGCGGTGAGTGCCAGAAAGCTTCTCGGAGCCACCTCGTCCAGGAGCCGGCGAACCACGCCTCGCAGCTCTTCGGCGTCCACGAAGAAGTGCATGATTCCTGTCAACAGCACGGCAGTGGGACTGGTGAAGTCCACTGCGCCGGACAGCCTGAGCGCAGAGAGAATGGTGTCGGGGTCCCGCAGGTCCGCCTCGATGAAATAGGTTCCGCCTTCCTTGGCGCTCGGCATCAGCGCTCGCGCGTGGGCCAAAACGATAGGATCGTTGTCGATGTAGGCGACCCGGGTATCCGGGATAACGTCCTGTGCTATGTTGTGCACGTTGGGAAATGCCGGAAATCCGGTGCCAATGTTTATGAACTGACGCACACCGTGCTCCGCGGCCAGGACCCGAACTACGCGCTGCATGAAGGAACGACCGGCCCTTGCGGTGGCCGGCAGGGCCGGCCAGGCTGTCACTGATGCCTGAGCGGCCTCCCGGTCTGCCGCGAAGTGGCTCTTTCCGCCGAGAAGGTAGTCGTGGATCCGGGCTGACTGGGGCAGGTCCATCCGGAGGTCGGAGGCTGGCTGCTGCTCCGCTGAAACGGGCAGGGAGAACCAGTTCATGCTCGACATTCTCAATTCCTCTGTTTCCAGCGTTGCGTCATCCAATGAGAGCCTGGACGTTATGGCGTGCCGTTGTCAGGGGCAGGTGGACCGCCGTCAAGTGAACCGAGCGAGCCCTTCGAGTGTCAGGAGGAACTAGGTACGTGTTGCCTGTTCCTGCTTGTGAATGAATACTTCGACCGGGTCTCCTTCCAATTTCCACGGCCATGGGGTGACCGTCTCCCCGATAAGGTCGAAGACGTTCCTCGCGTCGCGCAGGCGATTCGCTTGCATCAAGAGGTAGGACAGGGTGTTGAGGTCGGCCAGCGCCGCAGAGTGGGTCAGACCGCCAGGGCTGGTCCACTCCCGCAAGGAACGGTTCAGCAGTTCTGCAGTGCGGGGATAGGCCAAGTGCTGCCGAGCCAGCAGGGCATCGATTCCACCGCGGGCGACGATCCGGTGATGCTGATCCACTGTTGCTGTCAGCTCGAGTGCGACCGTCGGTGCGTTCAGGGGCATGGCCGCGTGGGCCGAATCGACGAAGTCAAGCGTTCTGCTCTGGGACCCGCACTCTTCGGGCGACAGGTAGCGGAGCATCTGCAGGTGCGCCTCGCGATGCCATGCATCGCGGGAGACCACCTCGTGCCAGATGCTCAGAACGTTGTTGTAGGGGCCCCTTGTCGACCGGAGGACACTGAGGGTCACGACCCACGGTGTCGGGTCCTCAGGCCTCAGCGCAGCGGCACGGTAGCAGTTGTCGATGACGGCCCGCGGATCACGGAACCGTCCTGCCAGCTGTGCCCGGGCCAGTTCGACCCAAGCCTCGAAGACCAGGGCATCGGGGCTGCGCGGGCGTGACGTCCGCCACGCCCGCGCCAGCCCGGAATGGATTGCCGACTCCGCCAGCACCGCGAACCTGTGCGCCCGCCGGTCCCAGTCCGATCCGGTCTCCTCGATGACGTGCCGGATGAGTTCGATCTGAATATCCATCACGCCCTCCAAGGCAGGGGGCGAGTTGATCATTCTCAGCGCCTTGCCCAGACCGGCGTCGTCCAGTTCGGGGATCAGCCGGGGCCTGGGTGTTCGGTGCCTGCGGAAAACGTGCACAGCCGGCGGCCTTCTCGAGTAGGTCGGTTGCGGGTCAGTGGGAGGTGGGCGGTTCGCGCGTTACATCCAGTGCCACTCCTCGTCGAGCGCTGGAGCAGTCGCGCGCTCGCTTCAGGAAGCTGCGGCGAGGGATCGGAACTCAGAGGACCAGGCTCAGGCCTGCTGCCATGGCGAAGGCTGCGACGGACAGGATGGTCTCCAGCACGGTCCATGTCCGGAGAGTGTCCTTGACACTGATGTTGAAGTACCGGGAGACGATCCAGAAGCCGCCGTCGTTGACATGGGAGGCGACGATCGAACCGGCCGCCACGGCAACGGCGACCAGCGCGAGGTGAGGCTGCGAGAAGGAGCCGTTCTTCACCAAGGGGGCGAGGATTCCCCCGGTGGTGACAATGGCGACGGTCGCCGAACCCTGGGCCAGACGCAGGCCTCCGGATATCACGTAGCCCATGACGACAAGAGGCAGGCCGGCGGACGCAAGGGACTTGGCCAGCACCGTACCGACTCCGGTGGCCGAGACGACCGAGCCGAAGAAGGCTCCTGCGCCGACGACGAGCAGGATCATACCCACTGGTCTGAGCGACGCGGCACCGATCTCGGTCAGCTGTGCCTTTGTCATTCCCTTCCGAGTTCCGAGCAAGTTGATTCCCAGGAGGCATGTGAGAACCAGAGCAACGGCGGGATTGCCCAAGAAGACGAGGTACGGCAGCACGGCCGCGTCCTTGTTGAGGAGGACGGTTCCGAACGTGGCACCGAGGATGAGGACGAGTGGAGTGCAGATGATGAGCATCACCGTGCTCAGTGGGACGGGCTGCCGGCTACTGACCGGTGGGTGACTGACGGAGGCTTCCTCCGGTCGGGAGAACTCGTCGGGAACACGGACCATGATCCGCTTCCCGATCCAGGCGGGCCACACAAGGCCTGCCAGGACGAATGACGGGAGGCCGCAGAGCAGGCCCATGGCGATCAGCCAGCCCAGGTCGACGCCGAGCAGGCTCGCGATCGCGACTGCACCAGGGTGGGGCGGGAGGAAGGCATGAGCCATGGAGAGGCCCGCCAGGAGAGGCAGTGCATAGAGGAGCAGCGACTTCCCGGTCTGCCGGGCCACCACGTAGATCAGCGGGGCAAGGACGAAGATGCCGATGTCGAAGAACACTGGTGTGCCGAAGATCAGGCCGGCCAGCCCTGTGGCGACTCCGGCGCGTCTCTCGCCGAAGACGGACAGCAGGCGGTGAGTGAGGACGTCGGCGCCACCCGATGCTTGGAGCAGTGCCGCCAGAAACGATCCGAGACCGATGATGGCGGCGACGTGGCCGAGGATCCCTCCGAATCCGGTCTCGAGCAGGGAGTCCTTGCCCGAGAGTGCGCTGCCGATGATCTTCGAAGCCGGTAGGCCCGCGGCCAGGGCCAGGAGCAGACCACTGACGATGAGTGAGATGAATGGTTCGAGCTTGACCTTGATGATCAGGAAGAGAAGCACGGCAATGGCTGCGCCGCACAGTGTGAGCAGACCGCCGGCGGTGCTTTGAAGCCAGTGGATGAATCCGGCCATTCGGGGTCCCCTAGTTGGTGCTCGGGTTTTTCAGAGGTGTACATGCGCCCTGGCGGACGTTGATCACGGCGTCGGTCGCAGTCGGGGGAGGGCAGCGTCGCCGAACGGTTGCAGGGCCTGGGCCGGCCGTTGTTCGATCGGCGTCGCGGAGTTCGCGAGGAGCCAAGTCCGGACCGCAGCGATGCCTGACGCGGCGTCCTTGCCTTGAGGTTCGATGGGATGAGGATTCAGTGGGGCTCTTCCCAGTGCGTTCGGCCCGGCTGTCGCAGGAGAACCGGTTCCGGGTCGCAAAGTGCTGAAGAGGTCCGTGACGAGGCTCCGGCCTCGGGCCCACCCCTTGTCGGCCTTCGTCGGGGTGACGCCGTGTGTGGCATGCGCTGCACGAAGCGCTTGTGTCGTGGTGCACTGTTCTAGCATCGGGATTCGCAGTGGTCAACGGTCTGATCTGCGAAGTCATCTGCGACTTGTGCGCGAATTTGCTTCTGTGCTAGAGGAGTTGGGGTCGGCTTTGGGGCGGGGCGGAGCCGCTTCACGGTTCCGAACCAGTGCTTGCTTCGGATGGCCGGCGCCTGGCCGAGGCGGACGTCGCCGGGACGCGAGGCTCCCGGGGAGGGAACGCCGGCGGAGCGCAATCGGCAGAGCCTGGGCATGCCTGATCCGCGAAGGTGAGCACGAGATCGGCGCGCACCTCCGTAGGGTGGGGACCCTTGCTCCCACGTGGGCGGCTGGCCATTGTGGGGTCAGCCGCCCCTTCGAGCATCCGGAGTAGATCTGTGTTGTTGGCCGGGGCTCGTGCCTGGTGGGTGCTGCTGCTTCGAGTGAGGACTCCGTGTGGGAGTCTGTGCCCGACACGGTAGTGCCCCGCCCGGGTTTCGTGTCAGGACTTCACGCCGTGCTCTGTGTGTGGGACCCCATTTTCGTGTTGCTGAGGGTTATCCCCCGGATCGCAGGAGGCCACCGCACCGAGGTGGGTACGGTGGCCTCCTGGGGGAACCGGCAGTGCGATTGGCCCCGACGTCCTCTGGAACTGTCGAGCTTGGCCACGGGCAAGGTGAGGGCCGGCGACAGTCGTGGGACATCGGTAGCGCGTGTACCTCGACCTCGACGCACTGTCACGTCGTGGGAGTCCCGCGTGCTGAGCGATCGCTGCCTGCTGTTGGATCGATCGGGTGCCGAACGCGATGACCGGCCCGGCGCCTGGCCTGGACCCGGATCGGCGCCGGCCAGATGCGTGCCGGAAGCAGGGCACGGAGTCGATCCTGACGGAGCCGGCTACGTAGTGAGTATGGTCCGTGGCGGCTTGTTCGGTGACCTTGATTAACACGCGGAGGCGGCAAAGGCGCTATGCCCCGCGGTTGTTGGTGCTTTGTGATCCGCCGGGTAGGCGAGGGGCGGAGCGGTGTGCAGGTCTGGCTGGAGTCAGCGCTGGAGGAAGGGCGCGTCGCCCATGGCTACCACCGGTCGTCGGCTGGGATCGAGAGCCTGCAGGAGCTGCTTCATGTTCTCGGTCTGCAAGCTGACGCAGCCATGTGTCGGGCCGCCGTGGTCGACGTGGAACCAGATGCCACCCCCGGCCGAGTCCCCCTGGGGGCGGGTGTTGTCGAGAGGGGAAACACCGGTCTTGCGGTTGTAGTCAATGGCGACGACGTAGTCGAAGGAGCCGGCGAGGGGTTCTCCTTCAAAGCCCTTGCCACCGATGGTGAAGAGTGAAGACTGGTTGTACGGAAGCTTGGTGT
Source organism: Kitasatospora sp. NPDC001603 (assembly GCF_040298365.1). Classification (NCBI taxonomy): domain Bacteria; kingdom Bacillati; phylum Actinomycetota; class Actinomycetes; order Kitasatosporales; family Streptomycetaceae; genus Kitasatospora; species Kitasatospora sp. NPDC001603. Next base: position 35,127 of record NZ_JBEPAA010000055.1, on the reverse strand, counting down.
TGGGGTTGGCCTTCAGGCCACCCGCATCCGTCAGGGTGAAGACACCCATAGGGGAGTGCAGGTCGTTCTCTCGGTGTTTGGCGCTCCAGCCGCGCAGTGCGTTGTGGGCCGGCCAGGTCGGACCGGCGTGCCATCCGGCTGAGTCGCGTTGGTAAAGCACGACTTTGGAGGTTGAACTGGTGATGCTGTCGCCGGTCACGACGACGACCTGTGAAGAGTCGGCCGGGATCTGCCCCAGGATCTCCGTTCCCAGCCCTGGTATCCCTGCGGGAGTTGGCGTCGCCGTGGGAGAGGGCGTGGGAGTCGAGGTGGGTACCGGGGTGTTCGCTGCGCTGGTGTGGGAAGTCGCCGCGCGGCCACGACGCACGGCGTCGGAGGCCGTGGAATTGGAGTCTGGTGAGCAGGCCACGAGGGTGAGGCCGGCGATGATCAGCGGCGTCAGGCGGCGTGCGGAGTAGGAGGGCATGACAAAGGAACCCTTCTGTAGGTATGGGTTTGACCAGGATGAGTCGGGCAGGGCTTGCCAGCTGGAAGGGCCCGGCGTGGGCCATCGCTTCCAGTTCTTGCCGGGTGCACGCCGCCGGGTATCCGCCCCCAGCCTCCGGCCGGGAGGTACCCCCACCTGGTAGCACCGGCGAAACGTTCACGTACGCCCACTACGAGGTCGTTCCGCCGGCACCCGCAGCTGGGCGCCCAACAACCCGCGCTGATCCGGCAAGATTCGGAAGAGAGGGCCTAGCCGGTCGGGCCCGGTGCAGGCAGAGCAGAGCCGTCTGCCAGTGTGCCGGTGCGCAGCAGCTCGGCTGCCTGTGTGGTGATCTCGGCGGGCGCACCGTTGAGGCAGGCGTAACTGTCCGCATCCCCGGTGGAGTTTGTGTTTCTGGAGTTCCCGGCGGTCCGGACCAGCTCCTGGGTGCCCCCTGCTGCGTAGCACCACGGGTCGACCGGACTGACTGCGCGCACCTCGGTTCGGGATCCGCCCGGGGCGGGGGTGTAGAGCACCAGGGCGCTGCCTGGAGCGACGGTGTCCAGACGCGCAGCGCAGGTTGTCGATGCAGATGTTTCGGGGCAGGCGCCGGCGGGGTGTGTGTAGGTGATCACGACCTGGGAGCCTGTGCGGGTCGGTAGGCCCTGCACCGTGTGCCAGCCGGGCGCCAGGTGCCGGGGAACAGGGGAGAGCTGCTTGAGTTCGGCGAAGCCGGTGGGGGCCCAGGAAGCAGGGGTAACGGAGGCTGGTTTCTCAGGGCCCGCAAAAACGACTACTTGCATGAAGGCTCCGGTCACGGCGAGTGTCACACCGGCAGCCGTCGCGCGCCTGCGACGTCGTCGGGCGGTGCGAAAGCGCGCACTCACCTCCTCGAAGCGTTGCGGGTTCGAGCTGATCGGAGCGGTCCGCTCCAGGACGGTGCGCAGCAACTCTTCGTCGATGGGGTTCATACACGTTCACCAATGCAAATCGATTCCGGCTCGGAGAGATGCCGACGGAGGTTTCGCAATGCTTTGGACGTCTGACTCTTGACCGTCCCCGGGTGGCAGTTCAGAACGTCCGCGGTTTCCTCGACGCTGAGATCTTCGAAGAAGCGGAGCACGACCACGGCGCGCTGTCGGGGCGGCAGCATGCGAAGCGCGGAGGCCAAGTCATGTTCCAGATCGATGTCGCCGAAGACATCCGGGCTGGTGATGGTGTCCGGAAGGTCCTTCGTGGGAGTTTCACCGCGCCAACGGCGTCGCCACCAGGTCGCGTGGGTGTTGATCAAGGCACGACGGACGTATGCTTCGGGGTTGTTCCCCTTCACACGGTTCCATTTCGGCCAGACACGTACCAGTACTGTCTGGACGAGGTCCTCGGCGAGGTGGACGTCGCCGGTCAGAAACCATGCGATTCGATGCAAGCGGTCTCCACGAAAGGTCACGAACTCCTCGAAGGTCGGTTCCTCATTGGTCTGCTGGTGACTCACGCAGTTCTGCCTTTGCCGTCTTCGTTGGCCTCACACTTGAAGGAACAACCCCGGCAGTTGTCGGGGTTGCCCTCGGTGCGAGGTAATTTCTTTCTTCCGAGTGGTCCGCTCGTTGGGGAGCGGCAGGAGTGCTCTCATCGGCAGGCTGCGTACTGCGGTGGCCACGGCATGTGTCCGCCGCGTAGCAGGGGGGCGGATTGCGACGACCACGTACGCCGGGAGTGTTCCCGGCAGCCCGGTCCTCGTTCGGCGGGGCCTACTGTCGCAGCTCCTTGCCAGCCTGGGGCTGTTCCTCCGGCTTGCTGAGGATGCGGCCCGCCGGCATGCGGGCGCCGCTGGCCGGCTGTTGTTTTCGTCGGCTCACCTCGCGCAGGGCGCGGTCGTCCCGGTCAGCCCCGTGGCTGTGGTGTCTCCGGGTAGCGGCCGGTCATCATCGCTGCCACGAGTTCAACCCGTGACCGGTAGCCCGCCCGTTGGAAGAGACGGGTGAGCCTGCTCTCGACGCTCTTCTCGGTGGTGCACAGCACTCTGGCGAGTTCGCGGTTCGTTAGCCCTTCCGAGACCAAGGTCGCCAGAAGTCGTTCGGTCTCCGCCACCGTTGCCGTACGGCCGGGTACGGAGATCGACTTCGTGGCCATGATTCGACGCAGTCGTGCCCGGGGGAGCAGGGCGTCGAGGTCGCCGTAGATCTCGTAGGACTCCCTCAGCAGGCGGGTGCTTCCGCAGGTGGTGTACAGCGCGACCAGTTCGAGCGTCTCCGCGACCTCGGCCGGCTGATCGCGGTCCTTGGCGAGTCTCACGGCTTGGTCTCCACGGTCCTTGTACACGACGGCGCGCCCCAGTAGGTAGTTCCGGCGGGCGCGCCCGGTGCCCATCTGTCTCGCCACCCTTTTCAGCTCGGCCAGCGCGGTGTGCGCTCTGTCCGGACACAGCAGGAGGATGTGCAACCAGATGTCGTCGGTGTTGACCATGAGGCCTTGTTGAGCGGCGTTCGCCAAGCCGCGTTCGAGGAGGCGCCGGGCCTGATCCCTGTGGTTGATCAGCAACGTGAGCTCGGCTTCGGCCAGGTCCAGGACATGAGGAACGGCAGCCTGACTCGTCCGCCCCTGCTCGATGACCGCTCGGGCGCGCCTGAGCCATCCGCCTGCCGCGAGAGCCATGGCGGTCTCCCGGAGGAGCGCGGTGTGGGGGATCGGTTGGCCGACCGACACGGAGTCGGCGAGCGCCGGCCTCGCCTCTCGGAGGGCTGGGCGCCACTGCCCCGTGCGTAGCCCGATCAGTGCACTGTCGGCGTCAGAGAGCGGCATCGATTGTCCGCCGTGCTGGGCCAGAAGGTGCTCGGCACGTGCTGTCTCGCCCAGACCGACCAGGATCCGCGCCAGGTGCCGCAGCAGGGTGACTCGGTGGCGTTGCTCCCGGAACAGTGGCAGCAGCGCTGGATCGTCCACCAGTTGGTTCAGAGCGGTCGTGCGGCCTGCGAGAGCCGCCGTTTCCACGCGGAGCAGCTCACCGTGGGTGGCCGTGGTGGCGTTGGCCGATGACCACGCGGCCCTGGTGTTGGAGAGTGTCCGTGATGCTTGCCCCCAGCGTCCGAGCAGCGACAGCGCAAGCGCTGCGGTGACGGCCTTGCAGCCGTCACTGCCGGGAAGGGTCTTCCATTCACGTTCGGCAACGGTATGCAGAGCTGCCGTTTCCCGGCCGGCGGCGAGCGCGATCAGCCGTGTCACCTGCATCTCCTGGAGTACGTCGGAGGAGACGAGGTGAGCGCATTGACGGAGTACCTGGTCGGCGCTGTTCACCGTCAGGTGATGGTCGTGGCGGCTTCCACAGACCACGGCATGCAGGGCGAGGGCCGTAGCCCGCATCGCAGGATCGGTCAGGGACCTGGCCGCCGCACGCAGCCATCGCTGGGCGTGGACGGGATCGTTTCCCATCGCCGCGCGTCCGGCGGCGAGGAGCTCGAGGCCTGCGCGCCCGGTGTCGACCAGGCGTCCCGCATCGACCAGACGGTCCGGCAGGTAGGCGGGATCGAGACAGGTGGTGGTTCCGTCCCACAACGCGATGACAGCCGACCTCGAGAGATCCTGGCGCTCCCAGGGTCCGAGCCGCTCCCGCAGGCAGTCCTCGACAAGGGGGACCCGGAAGCGCCAGGTGCCCGTTGTGCGAGTGATGTGGGGTGACAGACGGGCAAGGACGTGACACAGCTCCGATGCCGACAATCGCAGCCGGTCCGTGAGCAGTTGTTCAGCTGTGGGTCCCAGCGGGTACAGGACGGTCAGTGCCTTGAGTACGTCCCACTCGGGCCGACCGAGCAGCCGCAGCCGCTGCAGCACAGGGTGGTTCGGGGCGGGGACAGATACCGTGCCCGGCCTTGCCAGATAGGCGGTACCGTCGAGAACGCGCAGGGACCCGCCGGCGCGGTGAGCGTCGATGGCCAGGCGCAACAGGGCGGCACGCCCCCGACTGCTGGAATGGAGGGCGTCCACTAGTTCGGGCGTCGGCGTCGCCTCGATCATCGTCGCGATCAGACGTTCGCTGTCAGTGCGTCCGAGCGGGCGGAGGGCGATGATGGTGCGTGCGAGGTGCTGCAGTCCGGCGTGCTCTGGGCGGACTGGAGTGCAGTACGTCCCCACTACCGGTACCTGGAGGCCGGCGAGGGTCTCTAGGGTCCCGCGGCCTGCGTGTTGGAGATCGTCGACCAGGACCACGGACGATGAGGACTGCGTTCTTGCGCTGGAGAGGCGCTCTGTGAAGTTCCGGTCGTCACGCGGAAGGGGGAGGTGAACGGTGCCCACGCCGTTTCGCCCGAGAGCATCCTGGACCGTGCTGAGGCTGTGCGTGCGACCTACTCCCGAGGCTCCCGCGATGATGATCAACCCAGGGCTGCCCGACATGACCGAGGCAACGGCGGTGTCGATCGCTTCGCCGAGGCGTGGGTACACGACCGCGGCCATCAGTTGCTCTCCGGGAGCCTGCCGGCAAGGTTGGCGGCGGCCAGTTCCACGCGCGAGCGGCATCCGGCGCGGGCCAGCAGACCTGTCATGTAGTTCTCCACGGTCTTCTCACTGACGTCGAGCCGCATGGCGATCCGCCGGTTGGTCCAACCCAACGTGATCATCCCGATGATTTGGAAGTCGTAGGCGGAAAAGGCCCCGCGGGCGGTTGGACGGGCAATGCGTGAACCGAACTTCGCGAGCAGCGAGTCCACTTGCGCGGGCAGGAGCGAGGACGGGCCGTCGTGCTGGGCAATGGCGTTCAGTTCGTCGATGACGTGCTGGGGGTCGTCACAGAACTGGGCCAGGATGTGGCAGGCCCAGAGGAGGTCCGGGCGGTGACCCCGCTCGCGAACCAGTGCGACTCCTGCGGCGGCGCTGGACAGGTCACCGTGCAGGAGAGCACGTCCCAGGAGAAGTATCTGCCGGGTGCAGCGGGAGTGCTCGCGGCGGTGGAGGTCCTCTATCTCCTTCATGAGTGTCTTGGCCAGGAGTCGGTCTCCAGCGCGCAGTGCGATCTGGAGGGCGATCAGCAGCAAGCGCTCCTGCCCCGGTCTGAAGCCGTCCCGCCGGGCGTGGTGCAGTGCGCGCCGGGCCAGATTCAGCGCTGCGGTCGAGGCCCCGCGCCGGTGCAGCAACATACTTTCGACCGTTGCCCGGGCGACGGCGAATCGGGGGGACGGGCTGACGGCAGCCAACCACGTGCCGGCCTGCCGTAGTTCACCGCGCGCGATGTGGATGCCTGCCGCGTAGAGACGGGCGAGATGGTGTGCGGGGCTCGTGCCGACTCCCAACAGCTCCAGTTGCCGCACGGCCTGAAGGGCACCTTCCCAGTCGGCCGATGCGTAATTCTGCAGGACCCGCTGGTACTCGGCGATCACCCCCGTTCTCGGTACGCGATAGCGTGACCCGAGCACGATCTCGAGTACGGAGGCCACGTCCCCTGCGGAGCCGGCCTCGATGAGATCGTCGCGCATGGCGAAGGCCTGCGGTTCCCTCACCGACCGCAGCGTCTCGATGCACTCGCGTGGCTGCACGCTGAGCGCGTGGAAGAGTGCGTTGAGTTCCGCGGTGGACATGAGTCGTTCGCCGTCGTCGGGGCGGGGCGCCACGGGGCTCCAAGATGTTCGTCGTCCCATCCACCACGCTGCCAGCTGGCACGGCTGCTCGTTCGCGAGGGCGGGCAGCGGCTCGCCTCCGCTGAGTTCGACCAGCATGGCCACAACTGCGAGGTCCCATCGCCGTGCGCTGTCTGCGGTGACAGGTTCGTCGACACGAAGTTCGCGGAGCACCTCGTACCTCCCCGTGCTGAGTGTGTAGTGCAATGGGTCGACAGGAGCTCCGAGGCGCCAGGCGGCCGTCCAGCGTGCGGCAGCCCGGTCCGGGTCGAACCTCGCCACCTCCTGTGCTTGCTCGGCCAGCCAGGCAGGGAGGTCATCGGCCTCGGGCAGGGGCGACTCGCAGGCCACCAGGTGGTCGGCGAGGACGTCGTCGTCGATCGGCTGTCCGTGGCGTCGTTCTTGCAGAAGGTGCCGTGCGTACCGGCGATGCGTGGCTCGTACGTTCTGTCGGTCCAGACGGGCGGTCGTGGAGGCTGCCAAGGCGGGGAAGGAGACACCCAGGCGCCCGTCGTTGTCGGCCTTGAGGACGCCGAGCTCAACGAGTGCATCTGTCGCGTGGCCGGCGTCCGGCATGGACGCAAGCACGATGTGCGGCAGATCGGCGAGATCACAGCTGCCGAGCACGGCAACCGCGTCCAGGACGGACTGGGACGGACCGCCCAGTTTCGCGGCACGGCGCAGCAACGGGTGGTCGCCGGGGAGCGCGATCGGCGTCTCGAGGTCGGCGAGGCACATGCGATCGCGTACTGGGCGGAGTTGGTTGTTGGCCACCAGGTCCTCGATCACAGCGACGAGCGTGCCGGGATTGCCGAACCAGGGGCCGAGCGCCGTGCGCACGGCGGCGGCGGCGGCGGCATCCAGCCCGAAGTCGTCGCAGAGTAACGCCGCAGCAGTGCCGTCATCGAGGGGAGGAAGATCGATGACCAGGTCAGCGAGTTCCGTCAGCTCTGCATCTTCGTTCAGGCAGGTGACTACGAGTAGGCACCCCGGCTTCCTGCACGCCAGGAGAGCGTCCAGCGTGACGTCTGCTTGGTCCGCCACCAGCACGGTGCCGGGCAGGACACCCACGGCCGGCCGCTCCAGGGGTGCACGGGTGACCCGGAGGCCGTCGGCGCGCCACAATGGCGCAGTCGCGCGCAGCAGTGCCGAGCGCCCACTGCCGGAATGCCCGCGAAGGGCGACCAGCCAGCCGTGCCGCCCGCGTATCTCGGCAGCAAGCCGTAGGTTGTTCAATTGAGCCTGTCTGCCCCGTAGTTGATGCGTATCTGCCGTTCTCATTCCGTTCCGTCCTTAGAAGCTAGCCAGAGCCCGACTGCACTCCGAGGGGATCCGGTCGGTGACGAGGACGTGGCATGCTGGCAACGCTTCCTTGAGCTCGACATGTCATCTTCTGGCCTGCGCGATCGGGCGGATGGCTCGCCGGTCAGGCTGGATCTGGGAGGCGAGGGGCGGTCGGGCGGGAGTTGATGCAAACTTCCGTCGGCCGGTTGTCCGGTTGGGGTGCACCGGCATTGGGCCAGAGGGCTCGGGGGTGCGACTCACGGCTTCATGGGCCTGTCAATCTGCTATGTGTGAGGCGCTCGCTGCTCTCCTGGTGGGAATCGGTCAGGGCGTCTCCCAGTGCCGGTGCTGCTTCCGAGAGGCGTCGTAGCGACTGGCGATCGGGTGGAAGCCACTCTCCCCCGTGCGTTCTGGCAAGCACCACCGCGGGCGCACTCCGGTCTGTCACTCGAAGAGCTCGTAGAAGGAGCAGAAGCGCGGTCACGTTGTGCCCGTCGACATGGAAGACGTCCCATCCCAAGGATGTCCACTTGTCGGCGAAGTGGGAGGTGGGTCCTGTGTCGACGAATCGCCCGTCTGGCCCCTGGTCGTGGTGGCCGACGATAGCGATGAGGTTACCGAGTGCATGGCGGCCGGCGACGAGTGCTGCCTCCCACACGTGTTCCGCCTGCCGCTCCTTCTCGTCCAGGAGAACGAAGGTGCGGTACTGCCGTCCGGCAAGGCACGCGGCCGTCGCCATGCCGACTCCGATTGGCAGGGCGGCACCGGCTGATCCGGAGCCGAAGTCGACCCCCGGGACTCGGGTCGGATCGTGCAGTCCTCCGAATCCGGCGCCCGGTCCGGGGTCCTGGTCCGGCGAACTCGGTGGGCGGAAGCCCCGGTCGGTGAGGAGTGGCATGAGTGCTGCCGCAGTCGCCCGTCCGCCGAAGACGAATCTGTCGCGGTCGGGCCACTCGGGCTCGGCGGGTCGGATGCGCAAGACGCCGTAGTACAGAGTCGCCAGGATCTCGCTGGAGGAGAACGGGGGGGCTGTCGAGTCCCCGGTCGGACGCGGCGCTTCCCGGCGGCTGAGGTTCGCCTTCTCCTTGATCAGAAGAACGCGCCAAGGGTCCAGTGGCACGCTGACCGGGTGGGCAGGATGTTTCTCGTTCACTCTTCCTACCGTATGGACAAACTGTCTGCTGGACAGAAATCGGTCCGCCGCTGAGTGCGGGACTTGCAGGTCGGTGGCCGGCCATGGCGTGTCGGGGTTGCCCCTCTGGTGCTGTCCGTGGGCAGAACGGGGTCGGGGGTTTCGTGCGGCGCCGGACTTCGTCTGGGGGTAGCCGGCGCTGACTTCTCCCGGTCGATCACTAGCCGGTGGGCAACCCTGGTCGGCGGCAGGGGAGTTCTAGTGGTGTGACCATTGCCGGGCCCCGCCGACGGCGATGCCGCAGCTGGTCGGTGCGTTGGCCGTGGGTCGGCGCCAAGAGAGGTTGGCCGAGACTGGCAGCATGCTCGCTCCTTCCGGAATCCAACGTTGAACTTGAAGTGGGAAGACATAAGCAGAAATGAGGATCTGCTGTCAATCCGAGGTCCTGAGTGCTCCTGGCCGCAGAGGTTTTCCGTCCGCGGTTCGACCGTTGCCCTCCCGATTCCCACGTTGAAGTAGGGTGCGGAGATTCGCTGCGGGGCGAGCTCTAAGCGATCGATCGATGCACAGGCGCGGTCGGGCGGTCGAAGCAGACGCCGGCGGTGCTGTGTGAGTGGCGCCAGCTGCGGGGCGATGTCCGTGTGGCTGGTGCGGTGTGAGTGGCCAGGTGGGCGGAGGTCCTGTCGAGACCTGGGTCGGCGGTGCATGCAGGGTCCTGGGGTCGAGAAGTTCCTCGACGATTGATCCCGCTCAGCAGACGGTTAGTCCATTCAGTGCTCTAGTGTGGAGTCGTTGTGCATACTGCGTATGCCTCTGCGGGGCCTGTACAGACCAGTCCGGTTTTGTGCGAACGTGGCCATGAAGTGCTCCGGAGGGCGCGCGTCAGACGGACCCCGAGGGGCTGGAGGGCGAACCGCTCCGGCGGAGTGTGGTCCGGTCGGATGAACATGCGGAGAGTTCGGCCGGCGGTATCGGCTGTGCGGTCAGCCGCAGACTGAGGCAGCCCGCGGCCCGGACTAGCTGAATAGCACTCGATTCCGGCCGTTGGTCCTGCCCGTGCGGAGGGCCTCGGCGGAAGGTTCTCCCGGCCGCACAGGCAGGCCCGAAGGGGTACCGGCCTCCCGTCGCGGACTGCGGTCCGGCGTTCTCTCGGGAAGACCACATTCCGCTGGGGCAACCAGGGGCATGCCTCATGTGGTGTTCCTTGTCGGGTCCCCGGTCCAGCGACGCCGTCGTCGTACCGCACGACCGGCCTCTGGGGCATGCAGCACAACGGATGAGCAGCTCTCGTCGCGAAGGGTGATTTGGAGTACCTATGGATCTTTACCTCACGGGCAGGCGGGCCCTTGTGACCGCGTCGACGGGTGGCATCGGTCGCGAGATCGCGGTCAGCCTCGCGCGGGAAGGCGCGCACGTCATCGTCAACGGTCGGACCTCGGGCTCACTCGCTGCGGCGTTGGACTACATACGAGCGACAGTGCCATCGGCCTCGCTCGAGGGAGTGATGGCCGACAACGGCACCGCGGACGGTGCTGCCCGGACCGTCGCGGCAGTCCCTGATGTGGACATTCTGATCAACAACCTGGGCATCTACGAGGCTGCCGGCCTGTTCAGTGAGTCCGACGAAGCGTGGCTCCGGATGTTCAACGTCAACGTGATGAGCGCAGTACGTCTGTCGCGTCACTACATGCCTCGCATGCTGGCGTCCGGCAGGGGGCGAATCCTCCTGATGGCCAGTGAGGCTGCTGTCATGCCGGCGCCGGACATGGCGGCCTACAGCGCGACCAAGACCATGCTGCTCTCCCTCTCGCGCAGCCTTGCGGAACTCTCGAAGGGGACGGAGGTGACGGTCAACGCGATCGTCGCCGGGTCCACGAGGACCGAAGGCGTCGCGGGGCTTCTCCGCCAGCTCTACCCCGATACGCCTGAGGACGAGGCAGAGCGGAGGTTCATGGGGCCGGGCAGCCCCAGGGCGACATCATTGATCCAGCGTCTGATCGCTCCTGAGGGAATAGCGGACCTGGTCACGTACGTCTGCAGCCCCAGAGCTTCCGAAATCAACGGAGCCGCGCTGCGGATCGACGGAGGTCTCATCCGCAGCGTCTTCTGACGTCCTGTCGCTCGACGCCTCGGCGTCTCCTGGCGGTTGTTCCCACCACTCCACGGGTCGGACAGCAAGCATGCCCCGACAAATGGTCCTTCATCGTCGTTGCCGTTCTGGTCGCGTTGGACCGGCGCATGGTCGGGGCCGTCAAGTAACACCTCCCCGCACCATCCACCCAGGAGGAGAACGTGAACAGAGCCGGACCCGCCGCCGCCATGGTTGTGGCCACCTGCCTCACCGCGTCGTCCTGCAGCTTGGATGCAGACACGGAGAACTACAGCGGGAAGACCATAAAGATCGGCTACGCCGTCCCCGCCCTGGCCAACCCGCACTGGGCACAGAACGTCGCCTTCGCGCAGAAGGTGGCCGAGCAGCTGGCGGTGAAGCTGGCTGTGGTCAACGCCAACAGCAGCGAGTCGATCCAGCTGACGAACATCCAGAAGCTCATCGGCCAGGGCGTGCACGCCATCGTCTATGCCCCGGTGACAGCGTCGGTGGGGCCGTCGATCCTCAGCTCCTGCAAGGTAGCCAAGATCAAGTGCGTGGCTATGACGCGCCGGCCGGGAGTCACCCCCGACAGCAGTAACGCCGCGTACAACGTCGGCTACGTGGTCGGAAACGACAGGGCCGACGGCGAAGCCGCCGCGGCCGCGCTGACGGACGCGGGTGCAGACTCCTGCGTGGCGATGAGCGGGGAACAGGGCAACTCCGTTGCCGACGACAGGCTCAAGGGCTTCCAGGACTACGCCTCCGCCCACGGGGTGAAGATCCTGAACACGTTCCGGCCGGCCGAGGTCGCCTCCGAGGGGCAGCAGGTCACCGAGCGTTTCCTGGCCGCCTACCCCGGACCGGGCTTCGACTGCGCGTTCGTCTTCAACGGCGACGCCGCGACCGGCGCTATCAGCGCTCTGAAGGCCAAGGGGGCGCTGTCCAGGGTGAAGGTCTCAGGGCTGGACGCCGACCCCGACAATATCCAGGCTGTCCAGTCGGGTGACCTGCTGGCGAGCGCGGCCGGCGGTGAGTACATCGACGGCGGGTTCGCAACCATCATGGCCTACGACGCCGTCAAGGGCTTCATGCCGCCGCAGCGCCAGGTGGTCCTCGACGGCATCGTCGTCACCAAGGCCAACGTCGACAAGTACCTAGCCCGATTCGGATCGACTCCCACCGGCTACGACGCGAAGCAACTGTCGCTGGCGTACAACCCTTCAGCTCCCACGGACCGCTTCGCCCTGAAGCTCAACTAGCCGGCCCGGACGGCCGCCACGGGTGTGCCGTGTCCACCCGAACCCCGTCCCGTCAGCCCCCGCACCTGCCCACCGCCGGGCACCGCCCCGGAGCCCCACACCACCTCCATTCCACGGATCGGACAGTGAGCATGCCCCGACAGAAGGTCCTCGTCACCGGCGCCAACGGCTACATCGGCCAGGCCGTCAGCACCCGCCTGCAGATCGCCGGCCACCACGTCACCGGCATGGTCCGCTCCGAACATGCCGCCCGCAGCCTGTACGCACGAGGCATCAGTCCCCTGCTCGCCACCCTCGACGACTCCGAGGCCATCACCAAGGCCACCCACGAAGTCGACGCCGTCATCGACACTGCCAGTGCCGACCACGCTCCCGCCACCCACGCCATGCTCGACGCGCTCCACGGCACTGGGAAGACCTACATCCGCACCAGCGGCACCGGCGTCTACACCGACCTCGCCCACGGCCACCCCGGCAACCGCATCTACACCGAGGACGACGCCTTCACCCCCGACCCCCTCGTCGCCACCCGCGTCAAGACCGACCACGAAGTCGTCTCCGCAGCCTCCCGCGGCATCAACACCATCGTCATCCGACCTTCCATGATCTACGGCGACGGTGCGAGCGAACAGCTCCCCATGCTCATCCGTCACGCCATCGCCCACCGCAGCAGCTTCTACGTAGGCCCCGGAGAAAACCGCTGGGCCAACGTCCACATCGCCGACCTCGCCGAGGCCTACCTCCTCGCCCTCACGTACGCCACCGCCGGCAGCCTCTACAACATCGCCGCCGACGAAGCCAGCCTCCACGACATCGCTCAGGCCATCGCCACCCTCCTCGACCTCCCCACCCCTACCAGCTGCAGCCCCGAAACCGCCTACGCCGCCTTCGGCCAGCGCTGGGTCGACATCGCCCTCTCCAGCAACAGCCGCGTCGATTCCACCAAAGCCCGCACCGAACTCCGCTGGAACCCCACCGGTCCCACCCTTCTCGACGACATCACCCACGGCTCATACCGACGCATCTGGGCCCACAAAGTCGACCCCCACGACCACACCGCCACGCACTGACAGACTCCGATGCCAGGTGCAGGACGACGAGTTGTACCGGACATGAGGGCCCTGCAGTTTTCGACAGCCGGTGCCGACCGCCTTCAGGAGCAGAGGGACCGATGGTCCGCCTGGTCCTCCTCGTCGGCGCCGCGCAGGCGATTTTGTGAAATGGGCAGTGGGCCACTTGCGGAAGCGCGGGGAGATCAACCGCGAGCTGCATCGTTGAGCAGGCCAAGCTCGAGTCGGATCCTGCCTGCCCGGGAGGCTTCCCTTCGTCAGGGCTGAACCGCGGGATCGAACTCCACCGCGACCGACAGTCGGCTCACTCGATTCTGGGTGCTCATGGCATGGGCATGTCTCTCGGAAATTGTCCGGCTGAGGTTCAGCCTGCCCCGGCTATGACCACTCATCAGCGCAAACCCATCCTTATTGGAACAAGCCGGTATATCCGGAGGATTGGACTGTTCTGCCCATGGCCGTCGACGGATCCGACCAGAGGTACTTGGACATTCGCCTTGAGACTCCCCCGCGTGCGACCAGTGAGGGCGGTCGGCGCCGACGCCCGCACCGTCCCAGAATGGGATTCGTGGCGATAGTCGTGGTGCTGACGGTGTCCGCGGGCGGTGCTCTGTGGTTTCAAGGCCAGCACTCGAACGATGGGGCTTCACCAGCGGCTGCATCGCCGTCTCGTACTTCGGTCCCCTCGCATCCCTCGACGTCGGGGTCGGCCACCCAGTCAGCTCCAGCAGGCCTACCGTCCACGCGTGCCTCCGGTCCCAGCCAGAGTGCGTCCCCCGGGCTGGTCCAGAGCACATCACCGACCCCAACCACCGCTCGTGGCACCGGCATCTTTGTCACTGCCACCGGCCGGTCCTCGTCTGTCGGCAAGGGAAAGATCAGGCGATACCGCGTGGAGTCCGAGGAAGGCATGGGGGTTGATGCGGACGCCGCAGCTCAGCAGATCCACTCCATCCTCAGTGACAAGCGTAGCTGGATCACTGACGGAAAGAACGGTTTTCAGCTGGTGGACAGTGGTCCGTACGACTTCGTCGTCAAAATCGCCTCACCGGCAACCACCGATGCCATCTGTGCTGAGGGCGGGCTCAACACTCATGGCGAGGTGAACTGCAGCGTCGGAAACCAGGTGGTCGTCAATATCAAGCGATGGAACACCGGCTCGCCGGAGTTCAGTGGGCCGGTCGACGAGTACCGCGCGCTGATCATCAACCACGAAGTCGGCCACCGGATCGGCCACGGGCATGAGACATGTCCTGGCCCGGGCAAGCCGGCGCCCGCCATGATGCAGCAGATCGACGGCCTCAAGGGCTGCGTGGCCAATGCCTGGCCGTACGATGCGAAGGGTACCTACCTCGGAGGTCCGGCAGTTCCCTGAGTGACCTCTTCCCGGTTCCGCCCTGATCCTGGCAAGGGTCCGGCTCGGGCTGTTCTATGTGGTGCGTGATCGCGAGCGGTATCCCCGACCGGTGGCGGCGTCTTGCTCCGCGTTGGCGCTAACAGCGCGCGGCGCGCGGTCTCGTCCATGCGCGCGTGCCACCGCAGGACGGCGGGCTCACCGGTGTGGCACACGTCGAGTATCAGCAGCGTCATCGGCCGTGGCTTGTGCGGGTGCCCCTCGATCGCGTCGATCCACGCGCTGACGGCCGGCTCCACGGGATTCCCCGCGCGGTCGGGGAGAGCCGGTCGCTCTTCTCCGAGAGAATGCCGTGGCCGAGGACATGGACCACCGGCACATCCGCCTCAGGACTTGCCAGGGAAGGGCCGCGTCGGCGAGACGCTCCAGTTGGCCGGCGGCGCGCAGCGAGCCCACGAGGTTCAAGCGCCCACTGCACCTCGACGCCTTTCGCCTTTCGCGCCCGATCGGCGGACGGCCGACCGGATCGATGGTCGGGCTGTCGTACGTCGCCCAACATGTGCTCGTTGGTGTCCACCTCATCTCCTGCCGGGCCGACGCCATCCGCCCCATGCTCTCGGTGCACCGCTGCCGCAGCTCCTTGGGTCGACGTCCCGGTGCTCACGCCTGTCGCCGTGGCTTGCTCCGACCCACATTCGACCGCTTCTGGTACCTCGGAGACCTTTGCGGGACCAACCAACCCTCGGCTCCCTCCGGCGCAGCGACCCCGGCGGCCCACACTCAGGGATTCCCCGAAGGCCACCGCCCAGGTCGGTGCCATGGCCTGGTGCTGATCCTCGAGGCTGTGGCGGGGACGACTGGGGTGGGTTCGCCGTCCCGCCTCTCGATGGGTTGGTGCAGTGCCGCGTCACCGGCCCGCGGGCAATGGTGACCTCCAAGCCGCACAATGGATGGTCTCCTCGGCCGTGGGGGAGAGGCTCCTCCGACGTCTCGCGGCTGCCCCGGACCAACGCAACCCAGGGGTGTGGTGCAGGTCACATTGTCGAGAAGAACCCCGGAGCCCAGTGCTCCGTCAGGCCAGGACGTGAAACGCTCACCGACCTCGATGACCGAGGCGCAGCTGGTAAGACGGATCTCCCGCGGAGACACCGCGGCGTTCGACGAGCTCTACCGGCGCAGCGCCCCGTGGCTGACAGCGCGGTTGCGTCGGCGTTGTGCGGACGACGAGATGGTTGCCGAGGTCTTGCAGGAGACCTACCTGGCGGTCTGGCGCGCAGCCGGGTCCTTCGCGGACAGTATGCGCGGCGAAGAGGCCGGCGGCTGGTTGTGGACGATCGCCGCCCGCAGGCTGGTGGATGCCTTCCGGGTGCGCGGGCGGCACGGCACCGTTCCGCCCGCGGCCGCCGCCGCGGGCCCCGCGCCGTCGGCCGAGCATGAGGCACTGGACGCCGTGATCGACGGTGATCTGGGTGCGGCACTGGACCGGCTCGCCCCCGAGCTGCACCAGGTGCTGACCGCGATGGTGCTCGACGGGCTCACGGTACGGGAAACCTCCGCGCTGCTACAGATTCCCGAAGGTACGGTCAAGACCCGTGCCCGCCGTGCCCGCCTCGACTTGCGAAAGGCCCTGTCATGACTGCGCACGTCCCCCGCGAGCTATTGGTGAGCTACGTGCTGGACGCCGGCGCCGACGCGGGGCCGAGCGCCGGGGCTCTGTGGACGTTGGAGGCGCATCTGGAGCGGTGTGCCGACTGCCAGGCCAAACTGCGTGAGGTGTCCCTCGCCCACTGCCCGGCCGACACAGCCTTGATGGACCAGGTGCGTGAGAGCCTCACGGGGACGCTGTCGCCGGTACGCCGTCGACGGTGGCGACGGGTGCGGGGTGCACTGGCCCGGTGGGCGGCCCCGGCGCTGGGACCGTGGGCTGCGGCGGTCGTCCTGATCGTGCTCGGCGCCTTGGTCCTTCCCTCGGCCGTCGCGCGCAACTCCCCGATGCTCCTGCTGATGGCCCCGGTGATGCCGCTGCTGGCAGTGGCCCTGAGCTGGGGCGCACACTCGGACCCGGTTCATGAGTTGATCTCCGTGACCCCGAGGTCGGGGCTCGGCCTGGTCCTGCGGCGTACCGTGGCCGTGCTGGCCCTCGTCATCCCGGGCCTGGCGGCCGCTGGCTGGATCACCGGCGCTGCGCCCGCGCTCATCCTGTTGCCGGCGCTCGCGCTGACCTGTGCGGCCCTGGCGCTGGGCAGCGTGCTGGGTGTCCAACGCGCCACGGCCGGACTGGGCGCCGGCTGGACCCTGTTCGTGGCCGTCCCCGCCATCAACGGCGGAACCGTTCCGTTCTACCTGCAGGAGTCCGCCGCCCCGGGATGGGCGGCCGCGGCCGCGGTTCTGGCCTTCGCCGTCGGCCTGTGCCGCAACGCCTATCTGCACCCCCGGGAAGCTCGTACACGCCGGAGCTGAACACCGGACCTTCCCTCGTCGGCACGGCCCTTCACGTGCACCGACCATCACCCGCACAGCGAGGAGAGACGACCATGCCCGAAAACGGGATCGCGAGCGACATCACCCCCACCAGGTACGCCCACCATATCGAGGCTCGCGCGCTGACTGTGCGACGAGGCCGCCGCGCCGCTGTCGACGGGATCGACCTGAACCTGGGCGCCGGCGTCCACGGCCTGCTCGGCCCCAACGGGGCGGGAAAGACCACCCTGATCCGAACGCTCGCCACGGTCCTGACCCCGCACGGCGGAGAGCTGGAGCTCCTCGGCAGCGCCTGTCGCAGCCGTAACGAACTGCGTGAACTCCGCCGCCGACTGGGTTACCTGCCGCAGGCCTTCGGGCACTACCGGCGCTTCACGGTGCGCGAGTTCGTCGAGTACATGGCCTGGCTCAAGGAAGTGCCCCGTCGCAGGTCCGCTGACGCGGTGCAGCACGCCATCGACCGGGTCGACCTGACCGACCGGGCCGAGGACCGCATGGGATCGCTCTCCGGCGGAATGCTGCGCCGGGCCGGCATCGCCCAGGCGATCGTCAACGACCCCGACATCCTGTTGCTCGATGAGCCCACGGTCGGCCTCGACCCCGCCCAGCGCATGGAGTTCCGCGCCCTGTTGCGCGACATCGGTGCCCAGGCCTGCGTCCTGGTCTCCACGCACCTCGTCGAGGACGTCGCCGCGGCCTGCGCGAGCGTCGTGCTGATCGACGGGGGGCGCAAGGTCTTCGCGGGCCACGTCGACCAGCTCCGTGCCGCCGGCACCGACATGGACCCGGGCGACAGTGACATCGAGCGCGGCTACTCCGCAATCCTCCGCCAGTACCGCGAGTTGATGGCCAGCTCGAAGGGATAGGCGGCACACGCGATCCCCTTCCGATACCCCTGCACGTCCTGAGCCCCCTAGTAGTTGGAGACTGCGATGTTTCGAATGGTGCGTCTGGAGGCGAAGCGTTCGATCGCCCTGGCGCTGTTCCTGGTGCTGGCCACCCTGACCCGGGTATTTCTCTGGATGGATGTCCAGCAATGGGCGGCCAGTTGGGCACCCCTGGTCTATTCGATGCGGGGAACCGCCTGGATCGTCCTGCCGGTGGCGCTGGCCGCCGCGATCTGGCACGGCGGGCGGGAGCAGCGCGGTGAGGTCTCGGAGCTGTTCGCCGCCACGCCGCGGCCACGCTCGGTCCGGCTGCTTCCCGCCTTCCTGGTGATCGTCGGCGCGGCAGTGCTAGCCGTGGCGGCGGTGCTCGGGTGGGCCGTCGTAGTGGTCACCGGGCACGCAACCTACAGTGCCGGTGAGTGGCCGCTCGGCGTTCTGGTGGGACTGCTCGCCGTAGCTTCCGTGGCCGTGCTCGGGCTCGGTGTCGGCCGTGCGGTGCCGGCGCCCGCCGCGGCGCCGGTCGGTGCAGTGCTGTTGTTCCTGATCTTGACGGTCAGCCAGATGCGGGATGGCCGGTCAGCCAACCGACTGCTGGACACCGTACTGCCGATGCTGCCGGTGACGGACGAGTTCCATCGGGTGCTGCCGTTGCTGTCCGTGGCTCAGGGCGTTTGGTTCGCCGCCCTCGGTATCACCGGCGTCCTGCTGACCGTCGCCGCCACTGCGCGCGCCCGGGCGCTGGCCCTGGCGCCGGCCGTGGCCGGGGTGGCCGTCGGAACGCTTCTGGCACCGTCCGGTGCGATCGTTCCTGACCGGCAGGCCGCAGCTCTGGTCTGTACACCGGCAGAGAGCCGGATCTGTGTCACCAAGGTGCACAGCAACACCCTCCCCGATCTCGTGGGTCCGGCACAGAAGGTGCTCGACGTCTTCGCCAAGGTGCCCGGCGGCCCGAAGCGGGTTCAGGAGGAGGCGCTTAGCCACCTGCTGGACGACGGTAAGCCTGCGGGCGACTCCGCTGATCTCACGACGGTCCGTGTCCAGCTTCCCTATCGAACTCAGGAAGGCGGCATCCGCTGGGATCCCGACACACTCCTCGCCGTCGTGGCCCGGAATGCCACGATCGACATCAGGTGTTACACCGGGGATCAGGAAGGAATCAACGCGAGCTATGCCGCCGATGCGATCGCCACACTGCTCTTGGACGGTCCCGCCGACAGGCTGAGCCCCGACGCCCGCAAGGCCTACGACATCCTGCGTGCAATTCCTGTCGAGGAGCGCTACCCCCGGATCGGGGAGGCTCGGAAGGCCGGGCTGACCTGCGGGGACCCGCTGGCCGTCGTCATGGACCAGGGAGCGGGCCGATGACGGCGGGCATGCGCGGGATCGCGTTGTACCTCCGTAGCCGGGCGATTCCTTCGACCGTCCTGGTCTTTCTTGCCGCAGCCGGCCTTACTTGTGCCGGGTACCTGTCGGACGATCCGATGACAGCCCGCATGGTCGGACTGATCGCCGTAGTGCTGGGTATCGCCGCCATCGCCCGTACACTCTCCGGCCCGGACGAGGAACTGGAACACGGTACACCCGTCCCCTGGCGGCTCATCCGTCTCCTCCAGGTGTCACTGCTCGGCGGGACCCTCCTCGGTCTGCTCGCTGCGGTCCATCAGATCGCCGGTAAGCGGGCTCACGCCGTGCCCTTCGGCAACCTCCTGTGGGCCGTCCTGGCGCTCACCGCCGTGACCGCCCTCGCCACGGCGCTCGTCGGGGCCCAGGCGGCCTGGGTCCCAGCCATCGGCTGGGCTCTGCTGATGCTTGTGGTGGGACCTCGCAACTCCGTCGGCGGACAGGCACTGACCTGGATGGTCCAGGACCCTCGGACTGTCACCTCTACGACAGTGGCAGCCCTCTTGACCGTCGTGGGTGTCGCCGCCTACACGCAGCGCGGGAGCCGCGGGTGAGCCCGGCCCCCGCCGACCTCCGGGTGTGAGCGGGTCTCTCGCATGGTGCCGCAGCTCGGGCTTCGGGGGCCGGATAGCGGGCCCGGAGCCGCTGGTCGTCCGTAGCAGGCTCCTCCACGATCCCAGCCGATTCGCTCCATCGGTGGGTGCCCGGCCCCGGGCCCGGCCCTGGCCCCGGGGCATGAGGATGACTGGCAACCGGTCTGGTGGCGTGGGACGAGACAGGGAAGGAAATGCTCCTCAGGAGCCGTCAGGCGGGAAGCCTGGGGAGCGCTGCGCATCGGCGGAACGAAATCGCGCGACGGCGCTCGCACGATTGGTTCGTACGGCCGGCCGAAGGCCCGCCCGCAGTCGCGCGACGTGTGGCTGGGTCCATGCGCGTACCACACCGTCGACTCGGGCATCGAGTCTGACGACGGCGCACGCGATGGCGTGAGCGGCGCGGCGCGCCTGGCTCACGGCGTGGTCAAGCAGGAGCAGGGCTGTGTCCATGGAGAGGCGGCTTCTGATCGCAGCGGAGCCAACAGGCGCAACAGGCCCAGGGTAGCGGTTGAGCAGCGGGAGCCATTGGCATATTTGCCCGGCAACGCGCCCCGTGCACCACCCGCAAGCCTTCGGTGCATTCCTGCAGGAATCGGCACCCTATGTGCCGGTGATCCCGGGCCAGGCAGGGGCGGCTGCGCTGTCTGGCCCGACAGTCTTCCTCGCGGCGGGCCTGTGCCTCCGACCGGCTCAGTGAGGCAGTGCCATTCGGTCTTTCCCGCCTGTTCCTGCGCCCCGCCCGCCTCCATGCCGCCGGTGTGATCCATACGATGCCTGCAATGAATGGCCGAACTCAGGGAACAGGTCGCGCATTGAGTTGATCGCGTCGACGTTGTTGAGTCAGTAGAGCGCAGAGGTGGCCAGGCCGGTACTGCCGCCCGTGGCCAGTCGGGCCGGCATTGCGCCGTGCGGGCATTGACCAGCCCGGTGTGCGCCCGCGTGTTCTGCCATATCCAGGAAGTCACCGGTTGTACGGCGATTCGAGCCGCCCGGCAGCGTCGCGCGTGCGTTGTTCGTGAGCCCGGCCTTGCTTGCGCTACGAGCCGTCGTGTGAGGGCTGGTGTTTCGTTGAGGAGCCACTAATATGAGTTCTCCTCACGTTTTTCTTCGTCGATCGCCATCGGGGACAAGGGGCCATGCCATGCCGGACCGCTTCGACCTGCCCGCGGGGTTCCGCTGGGGTGTCTCCACTGCCTCTTTCCAGATCGAGGGCGCCACTGAGGAGGACGGTCGCGGGGCCTCGATCTGGGACGTCTTCGCTGCTCGCCCGGGCGCTGTGCGGGACGGGCACACCGGGGCGGTGGCCTGCGATCACTACCACCGGTACCCCGAGGACATCGCGCTGATGCAGGGCCTCGGGCTGGACGGCTACCGCTTCTCGATCGCCTGGCCGCGCGTGCAGCCCACCGGCGCGGGCGCGGTCAACCCGGCCGGCCTTGCCTTCTACGACCGCCTGGTGGACGCCCTGCTCGCCGCCGGCATCACCCCGCTGCCCACCCTCTTCCACTGGGACCTCCCGCAGGGCCTGGAGGACCGGGGCGGCTGGCTGAACCGCGACACCGCGCACCGCTTCGCCGAGTACGCGGCGGTGGTCGCGGACCGGCTCGGCGACCGCGTCCCCGCCTGGATCACCCTCAACGAGCCCTTCGTGCACATGGTCTACGGCTACGCCCTCGGCATCCACGCCCCCGGCCGCACCCTGATGCTCGACGCCCTGCCTGCCGCCCACCATCAACTCCTCGGCCACGGCCTGGCTGCCGCCGCACTGTCCGAGCGCGGCCTGGCGGTGATGATCGCCAACAACCTCACCCCGGTGTGGTCCGCCTCCTCCTCGGACGCCGACCTCGCCGCCGCGCAGGCCTACGACGCCCTCCACAACCGCCTGTTCACGGACCCGCTGCTCCTCGGCCGCTACCCCGACCTGTCGGCATACGGCGTCGGCCCCGACCTCGGCGGCGCTGTCCGTCCCGGAGACCTCGAACTCATTGCCGCCACCCCGCTCGACGGCCTCGGCGTCAACTACTACAACCCCACCCGCATCGCCGCCCCCACCGACCCCGGCCTCCCCTTCACCGAGGCCCCCATCGAAGGCGTCCCCCGCACGGCCTTCGACTGGCCCGTCGTCCCCGACGGCCTCCGCGAACTCCTCACCACCTTCCACACCCGCTACGGCACCGCCCTCCCGCCCGTCACCATCACCGAGAACGGCTGCTCCACCACCGCGACCCTCGACGACCAGCCCCGCATCGACTACCTCGCCGGCCACCTCGACGCCCTCGCAGCCGCTGTCGCGGACGGCGTCGACGTCCGCGGCTACTACACCTGGTCCCTGATGGACAACCTGGAGTGGGCGGAGGGGTTGACTCAAAGATTCGGCCTCGTGCACGTCGACTTCACCACGCAGCGCCGAACGCCGAAGGCCTCGTTCGCCTGGTATCGCCAGCTCATCGCGGCCCATCGGGCCCGGCATGCGAGGTAGGCCTTGCGGCGCTCCTGGGGAGAGGCGACGCGGGTGGGCATCGCCTGACCGGGCTGTCGGAGCACAGTAGACGGAGACTCCGGTCGCACTAAACGACAACCCGGGCGGGACCCGTACACCACCTCCCTGGACGCCACCTCGGGGCTTATGTCGGCACGACAACCGAGTCTGTCCGCCGCCACATGTGGCGACAGGGGTGTCGCTCGTGGGGCCGCAGCCGCGGTCCCACCTTCGCGGTCGCCTCCAGCCCGATCTGTGTACCCGTATTGACGATTGCTCGTGCTTGCGCGCGTTCGGCATTGGCTTGTGTGCGATGGCCGCCCCGACGCAGCCGGGACCGGCGATCGTCGACGGCTGCTTGCCTCGGCATTGCGAGATACCAGGAGCCGTGGCCGCGACGATGGAGGTCCGGGCAGAGGCTTCCGAGTACTGACGGCACGACTGTCCACTGGTGAAGGCCGCGGTGCGATACCGATTTGGAGCATCTGGCTGTGCGTCCGCATGGCGCCAGACTGCCGATGGGCGCCTCCAGGGCAACCAGGTCTCGGTTCCCGAAGCGTGTTTCTGGTTCGCCCTGGCGGAGTCGTTATGCGGGTGTGCAGTGTCGCTTCCACCAGGGCGATGCATCCTGCTTCGAGGGCGCCCGCTCACTCTACTCTGGCCGTTGCTCCTTGGGCGGTAGGTGGTTTCGGAGGTCAACTGCTGTGAATCGGCGTGGTGTTGGCAACGTGAGGCCCTGCGGACATGGCTGCCGTCAGCCGCCGGTCGGCGCATCTTAGTCCAATTCATCTATCTCAAAGAAGTTATGACGATCTGTCACTCAAATGAGTGGGGGTTGTCGGTGGGAGCTGCTTCGATGCGAGTTGTCCGAGAGGTTCTGTCCAAGGAGGGTTTTCATGGAAGCGTTGTACGAGCGGTTGGCTGAGGCGGCGAGCGGGCTGTCGGCGGACGGTGCGATCCGGATCGTGGCCCAGTACGAGCCGGTGGCGGGCGTGGGGGCGCCGGTGGCGCCGCCGACGGTGAAACTCAAGGAGACCGACGGCCCGGGCCAGTTGTTCGAGGACCGGTGGGTCGGCGGGCAGCGCACAAGGGTGGTGCTGCTGGACCAGCGGCAGTCGCAGGCGAACCGCTGCGAGACGGCCCTGTTGGAGGCCGTCGATCTGGGGGATGCGGTGGTCCCGCATCTGGCGCTGCACGTGAGCGCGGAAGGCCGGGCGCTTCGGATGACGAACCTGGATGCGCCGCACCGTTCCCGCGACGCCTATTTCCGGGACGCGTTGGACGAGGCCGGTGTGAAGTTCGACGAGACGGACACGGGCCGTGCGCTGCGTGACACGGGGACGGGGGACGTGCGGGCCTTCCTGGAGTCGGCGCCGTCGGACCTGGTGTTCGGCATCTGGGACTCGCACCGCAAGCGCCGTGTGCAGCTGAAGGTGCCGCGTACCTACACCTCGGAGATGGTGGGCCTGGATCCGCTGTCCGGGAGGAGGGCGGCGGGGCGTTTCGACAAGTGGAACTTCCCCGGCGACAACGTGGAGCTGACCGCCGACGGCTGGAGGCCGGTCGAGGGCACGGGCAAGAAGGGCAAGGGGAAGACGCTCAAGGCGTCGGCGGTCGGGCACGGCATGATCCCGCCGGTTGAGGGCATGGGCGGGGTGACGGTCCGGGCGATCGAGCGGAACGCGACGCTGGCTATGGCGGGCCTGAGGGCGCTGCGCTTCGGTGATGCGCCGAAGGAGTACGTGCGGGCAGGCAGGGCCCTGCTGGCGGCGCTGGCGCTGCTGGGGGACCGGCTGGCGTTCGCGGCGCCGGCGGTGCGGCTGCGGTCGGGCTGTGACCTGCTGCTGGTGTCGGAGCGGATCGAGTGGGTCGGCCGCGGGCGTGAGGGCGTGGCGGTGACGGAGCCGCTGGAGCTGGACACCGTGGGGCAGGCCCTGGAGCTGTTCGAGTTCGCGCGCTCGCGGGCCGAGGAGGCGGGCCTGGTGTGGTCGAAGGAGCCGGTGCGGCTGCGGCCGAACGCGCAGGTGCAGCAGGCGATCGAGCGCTCCTTCCGCCTGGAGGGCATCGGCGAGGCGGAAGGCGAGTAGAGCGTCATGCCTTTCCACATCTCGGTGGAGCTGCTGGAGCCGCTCTACCAGGCGACCGCGATGGACGGCGAGCGGGCCGAGTGGCCGCCCCACCCGGCCCGCCTGTTCTGCGCGCTGGTCGCGCATGCCGACCTCGACGACGCCGCGCACCGGATGGCGCTGACCTGGCTGGAGGCGCAGGAGCCGCCGGTGGTCACGGTGCCGGCCAGGCCGCTGGAGGCGGAGCACCCGCGTGCGGCGTGGGTGGTGACCAACACCGTGGACCCGGGAAAGGTGACCCATGGCCTGCTGCCGGGACGCACCGCCGGCGGCGTGCCGCGAGCGTGGGCGCAGAAGACGCTGTCCGGGGCACGGATGGTGTTCAGCTGGGCTGTGGAGCCGGGGGAGGAGCTATCCCCGACGCTGAAGGAACTGGCCTTTCGGGTGCCGTACTTCGGTCGCTCGACCGGGTCCGGGCTGCTGGATGCCTGGTGCGGCCCCGACGAGCCCGGTGACGAGGGCGGGTGGCGGCAGTGCTGGAGGCCGGCTGCCAACGGGGAGTACCCGAAGGGCTCGCGGCCGATCCGGATCCCCTACCGCGGCTATCTGGCCTGGCTGGAGGAGGCGTTCGAGGAGCAGCGGCCGGCCTGGAGCCAGTCGCTCACCCACCACTACCTCGACCCCGAGCACGATGACCGGCCCGAAACGCCGGGAGCGGAGGGGCCGTTCGGTGACCTGCTGACGTTCTCGTTCGCCCCGGGCGTGGCGCTGGACCCGCGGTGGACGCTGGAGCTGACCGGCCGGCTGCGGAGCATGGTGATGGGCACGTTGGAGGCGATGGGCCACGACGTCGAGGCCATGACCACGGTCCACGGCCACAAGAACAGCCCGGACGGCCCGCGCCCGGTCGCCTACCTCGCGCTCCCGTTCACCGGCCACCACCACGCCGACGGGATGCTGCGCGGCCTGGGCATCGCCCTGCCCCGCGAGATGCCCAGGCAGGACCGCAAGGCACTGCTCGCCGCCCTCCTTCGCCACGACGGGGGCCTGCGCTGGATCCGGTTCGCGAACGGGGAACCGCTGGACCTGGTACGGGTCAGTCCCGCCGACCAGGACTCGTGGCCGCAGACCGTCCAGCCCTGGACGTGGCAGAGGCCCTCGACCGTGTGGACCACGGTGCTGCCGATGGTCCTCGACCGCTTCCCCAAGAAGTACGAGGAAGCCGCGTGGGCGGACTCGGTCGCGGCCAGCTGCGCCGCGGCCGGGCTGCCCGAACCCGCGCAGGTGCAGGTGAGTCCGCGCGGCGCGCTCGTCCCCGGGTCCCGGGGCGTGGACGGGTTCCCGGTGCGCCGCAAGGACGGAGAGCGACCGCTGCCGAGCTGCCACGTGCGCCTGACCTTCCCGGTGCCGGTGACGGGGCCGGTGGTGCTGGGCAGCAAGAAGAACTTCGGCCTGGGCCTGTGCTGCCCGGAGCCCGGCTTTCAGGAGGACGACCAGTGACGGGCACCGAGCGGCCGCCGGCGATCGAGGCGGCCGAGTTCCCGGCCTTCTTCCGGGAGGTCCACCACCACACCCACTGCCCCGACGGGGCCGCGACCGCGGTGTGCGACGGGTGCGAGGGCTGGGCGCCGTTCCCGTGGCAGAGCGCCTACCTGGACGCCGTGGCCGACGGCGCCGACTGGCCCGACCTCGACGTCCCCACCGCCCTGGGCAAGACCACGTTCATCGACATCTGGCTCTTTCTCCTGGCCTGGGAACACTCCCGCGGACTGGGCCGCGAGCACCGGACGGTGCCGCTGCGATTGTTCTTCTGCGTCGACCGGCGCCTCGTGGTCGACCAGGCCCACCAGCACTCCACGGAACTGGCCGCGGCGCTCGCCGAGGCACCACCCGGCTCGGTGCGGGCGAAGATCGCCACCGTGCTGCGAGACCTCGGCGCAGGCCAGTCGCCGCTGGAGGTGGTGCGGATGCGCGGCGGCACCCGTTGGGAGTCGAACTGGGTACGCAGCCCGGCCCAGCCGCTGGTGGTGACCTCGACCGTGGACCAGTACGGCAGCCGCTTGCTGTTCCGTGGCTACCACACCTCCCCCCAGCGCGCTCCGATCGACGCCGCCTTGACCGGGCACGACGCCCTGCTCGCGCTGGACGAGGCCCACCTGTCGAAGGCCCTGCTCGCGACCGCCGCCGACACCGCGCTCTACCAGCAGACCGCGGCGCGCACGGAGCTGGCTGCACGGGCGCTTCGGGTGGTGAGCCTGTCGGCGACCAGCGCCAACAGCGGCCGTCCCCGCCTGGGCATCGGTGAAGACGACCGCGCCCATCCGATCGCCGGGCGCCGGATCGCGGCCGAGCGCCACGTGACGCTGCTGGACGCCGGCAGCTGGTCGAAGAAGCCCGCCGAGGCGTTCGCCCTGGCGGCCGAGACCGGGCTGGACGCCGTCCTGCCCATCCTGAGGCTGCCCGCGGTCGCGGTGATCGCCAACACCATCACCCACGCCCGCGCCGCCTGCGAAGCGCTGGCCCGGCGTACCGACGTGGACGTGCTGCTGCTGACCGGCCGCTGCCGGCCCGCGGAGCGCGACCTGCTCGTCACCGGCCCGCTGGCCGAACTCCTTACCGGCATCGACCCGGACCGCGAACGTCCCCTCGTCGTGATCAGCACCCAGACCCTCGAAGTGGGAATCGACTGCACCTTCGGGGCGATGGTCAGCGAATGCGGCGACTGGGCGTCCGCCCTGCAGCGCCTCGGGCGCCTCGACCGCCGAGGCGAACTCGGCCCCGTACCCGCGATCCTCGTACGCACCCACAACCCCGAGGAACCCGACCGCATCCCCGTCTACGGCCCGGCCGCCGCCAACACCTGGCAGTGGCTCGCCCAGCACACCACGCCGTACGACACCCAGGACCCTGCCGAGCTGATCCCCCGCCTCCTCGACGGCCTGGTCCTCAACCCCGCCATCCTGCCCCGCCTACTGGAGGACACCGACACCGCGCCCCTGACCCGCGCCGGCGAACACATCCCCCCGCTCCACCAGGTGCGCCTGGAGGCATTTGCCCGCACCAGCCCCATCCCCGTCCCCGACGAATCCCCCGCCCCCTTCCTCCACGGCCTCGACACCGGCGAGCCCGAAGTCCAACTCCTATGGCGCGCCGATCTGTCCACCCATGCCACCGACACCGAGGCCCTCGCCGAACACATCCGCACCACCCCCGTCCACACCGCCGAAACCCTCTCCCTGCCCCTCGCTGCGGTGCGCCGCTTCCTCACCGAACCCCGCGCGACCCCCGACACCAGCGACCTCGAAGGCACCAACGCCGACACCACACCCGAACCCCGCAACCCACCCACCCGCCTACGCATCACCGTCCTCCAACGCGAGACCGACGGCACCTGGACCACCCCACGCCTCGTCCAAGACCTGAAGCCCGGCGCCACCCTCGTCCTGCCCACCACCGCCGGCGGCCACGACGCCTACGGCTGGACCACCAACCCCGACACCCCCGTCCCCGACCTCGGCGACCACCCCACCGACAACACCCGCACCCCACTACGCCTCGACCCAGCCGTCCTGGCCAGCACCACCGGCACCACCCCCGAGCACTTCACCCCGATCATCAAGCAAGCCCACACCGACCTCACCACAGACCCCGACGACCCGGACGCCTTGAACACGACCGACGCGGTCCGCGCCGCGATCACCCGGCTGCTCACCGCCCTGCCCACCGACACCCCACACGACAGCCCCACCCGACACACCCCCCTGCTGCGCCGGCGCCTGGAGACCCTGCTGGCAGTCCCCGCCTGGCGCACCGGACGTGCGGCGGCCGGGGTGGTACTGCTCGACCACGGCGGGTCGGGCCGGATCACCCTCGTCCCGCCCCGGCTCACCGACGCCGACCGCTACCGGATCGCCGTCGACGACGAGGACCCGGACAGCAGCAGCCTCACCCGCACCGTCACCCTCAAGCACCACCACCAGGCCGTCGGCGAACGCGCCCGCGACTTCGCCCGGGCCGTCGGACTGCCCGACGACCTGGTCGACGCCGTCGTGCTGGCAGCCAGGGCCCACGACTGCGGAAAACACCACCCTCGGTTCCTGTGCATGCTCTGCTCGGGTGACCGCCTGCTTGCCGAATCCCTGCCCGAGCCCCTCGCCAAGTCCGGCATGGACCCCGCCGACCGCTCCGCCCGCCGACGCGCCGCCCGGCTGGCCAACTGGTCCAAGGACCTGCGGCACGAAGCCCTCAGTGCCGCCGCTGTCCAGGCCTGGCTCGCCACCAACCCCCTCACCGCCCGAGGCGTCGACCACGACCTCGTCACCCACCTCGTCGCTGCCCATCACGGCTACGCCCGCCCGATGCTGCTCGCGTTCGCCGACCCCGAGCCGGTCCTCGTCGAGTGCACCATGCCCGACGACACCACCGTCACCGTCTCCAGCACCGTGATCGGCACCGACTGGGACGGCCCTCGCCGCTTCCGTGATCTCAACCGGCGCTACGGCTTCTGGGGCCTGGCCCTCCTTGAGACGGTCCTGCGCCTCGCTGACATCGCCTGCTCCGAAGAAGGCAGCTGACCATGCACCAGCTCGTACTCCCCGCACTCCGCTCCGACGACCCACTCGGCTTCCTCGCCGCCCTCGGCATCCTCGAACTCACCACAGCAACCCTGCCCACCGAGCCCCTACTCCACTGGAAAGGCCCGGCCGGCGCAGCCGTCCTCACGACCGACCAACCCCTCACGCTCGACACCCTCACCGAGCTCCTCACCACCCACCTCCCGCCCAAGCCCGTCAAGACGGCCCGCGGAACCGGGGAGCCCGCGGACGCCGCCGAGACGGAGGACGGGGAGGGCGAGGACGCCGACGCAGCCGGCACGGAGGGTGAAGTCTGGGACTCCTTCCCGCACGTTCCCGGACTCCTGACCCGACCACGCGAGGACGCCACCGCCCCCAACGAAGCCCTGCGCATGCGCGTCGACACCGCGCACCAGACGCTGCGCGAACTCGCCCAGTCCGAACGCGAGACAGGCGACCGCCAAGCCCGCTGGTTCACCTCCCTGGCCAACGTCATGTGCTTCGAAGACACCAAACCCAAGACCGGCAAGAACGACCCGGAGCCCACGGAGGAGCCGGGACCCACCACGGTGCGGCGCACCCCCGTCACCCCGCTGATCGCCGCCGCCGGCCAGATGACCATCACCGGCCTGATGCAGAAAGCCGTCCTCGGCTGTCGCAAGGACCCGCGGCAGATCCGCTCGGCCCTGGACGGCTGGCGCCGCATCCCCGATTACGCCTCCGCTAACTTCGACCACCGCTCCCTCGGCGACGCCCACACCAACTCCGAAGGCAAGGCCTACCAACGCGGAGCCCCCGGCCCCACCTGGCTCGCCCTCCACGCCCTCGCCACCTTCCGCCTCAGTGCCACCGGCCGCACCCAAGCCGCCACCAGCTGGGACACCACTGACAGCCGCGGTGCCCTACGCTGGCCAGCCTGGGCACCACCACTCACCACCACCTGCGTGACCGTCCTGCTCGAACACCCCGCCGTCCGCGCCACCGACCCCAGCAAGAACCGCAATGCCAGAATGCTGACCAACCTCGGCGTCACCGCCCTCTACACCGCACCCCGAACCGGCCTTAAACAATCCAACGGACCCCTAGCCGCCAGCCGCCACCTCTGGCCCTGAACCCCACCCCGCGGCCACCCCGCCAAAGCCCGATCCTTGACAACTCCACAGCGCCAACCCATAGAACGAGACCCAGGGCGGACACGGCTTCGGAACCACAAGCACATATGAAGACACCCCACCACGCCGAAGCAGTAGGCCCGAATTGCCCCTAAAAGTGCCTCTGCTGAAACAGCAACTGGCCCGCTGAACGACCGAACCGGCAGCTCAACTGTCGTCGCTCCGCACCATCCTGGTGCGGCACCATCGCAGAGTCTGGGCTGGCACAGAGCTGAAGCGCTACCCGCCGTCCCTCCGCGCTCTCCTGGCGCGGCACAATCGCAGTTACCTGCGGATCAGTGCGGTCGAGCAGGCTCACGGCGTCTCTCCTCACATTCCCGTGGCGGGACCGTTGCGACTTGCCCGTTGCCTGGGCGGCCATGGGCAAGGGCAAGGTTCCTCCATGTCTTCTTGGTACGACTATCGCAGCATTACCACGGCCAACGAAGGCACCGAGGGCTGGATGTCCGGCCCGCACCTTGCCGGTATGGCACGGTCGCAGCGACCACCGCATCATCGGCGAAACCGACGCCCGCGCCGCCTCTTCGTACCGTTCAGCGTAGCCAACAACTTCCTAGGCTCCTCCGCGCCTCACGGCTGCAGCTCCATGGCCACCAGAATCCAGGCTCACGTTTGCCCCGCGCGCCGGCCGCTCGCTCTGCACCATCCCGGTCCAGCTCCATCGCAGCTACGTCGAGGGCTCTGTGCACGGCCCCTAACCCGCTCGCGGCCCTACTGCAGCTCGAAGTTGTGGCCCGCGCCCTCGGTATTCCTGAGCGCGCCTCCGCACCTCATCAGTGCGGCACCGTCGTAGCGAGTTGGACCTGGGCCAGTCTGCGAATGCAGACGGCATCCCTCTGCATCCTCCTGGTACGGGAATCGAAGCAACCCGCCGGAGGTTGAGCCGACTGCCGCGCTGCCCGTCCACCTGTCTGATGCGGCACCATCACAGGTTGTCGCCGAACACGGCTACAGCGGCGCCGACGGGAGTCCCTCCGCACCCTCTCGGTGCGGCACCATGGCCGCGCGGACCAGGCGTTCATGGGCTCGGACGCCGGCACATCCCTCCTCACCTTGCCGGTGCGGCACCATTGCAGCGGGTCACCCGTGTGGAGTCGGTACACAGGACGGACTTGGCCGACCCGAGGTCGCCCAGCAGACTCTCTTTGTCTTTCCAGTGCGGCACCATCGCAGGTGGTTCAGCCAGCTCCAGGCGTCCAGCACGAGCTGGTCGCTCCGTACCTCACCGGTGCGGCTCCTTCGCAGCGACGAGCGCACCTAACCCCCACCGGACATATGCTTGGTCACTCCACACTGTCTCGGTGTGGCACAAGCGCAGCGTCAGGTTGATCAGGGCACCAGTGGTCCAGCTCAGTTCGCTTCGTACATCCCGGTGCGGCAGCATCGCAGCATTGCGTAGTAGATGTCGATAATGTCGCCGCAGGCCTGGTTGCTCCGCGCCATTCCAGTGCGGCACCATCGCAGCCTGAAGCTGGGAACCCCTGGCGGCAAGAACAAGAGCGCCTCCACACCACCTTGGTGCGGCACCATCGCAATGTGCCGCCGACTATGTCGGCCAGGGCGCCGATGTAATCGCTCCGCACCGTCGCGGTGTGACCGCATCGCAGCTCCTCGACCTCGACCGCGAGCTCGCCCTTCTTGGTGTCCCTCCGTACTCTGCCGGCGCGACACCATCGCAGCTGGGTCACCCGCCAGCAGTGGTCGCCGGATTTCGACCGTCCCTCCGCACCCCTCGGTGCGGCACCGTAGCGGCGGGTGCAGCTCGTGCTCGATCCGGTCCAGCCGCTCGTCCCTCCGCGCCTTGCCGGTGCGGCACCATAGCAGCTCCGGCACCTGAGAGTGCCCGTCGCACCCCGCCTCCGTCACCCCGAGCTCTCCCGATGCGGCACCATCACAGCTTGGCGTCGGGCGTGAAGTGGATGGCCTGGCCGAGGGGCCCTCCGTACAGTGCCGGTGCGGCGCCACCGCAGCGTCGCGGCCAGCAGCCGGCTGCCGCCGAGAGTGTCCCCTCCGTACCCTTCCGGTACGCCACCATTGCAGTCCTTGACGCTCGCTTCGGCTCTCGCGTTGCGCCATGGTCTCCTCTGCACCCCGCGGTGCGGCACCATCGCAGGACCATGTGGTATGGGGTGACGGTGAGGGTCTCGCCCGGGTTGCTCCGCACCTTCCGGTGCGGCACCATCGCAGCGCGTTTCATGGCCGACCGTCGCCCCGAATCCGTGTCAGGTCGCTCCACACCCTCCCGGTGCGGCACCATCGCAGCGGGTGCAGGTCTTGGAACTCGTCGAGCCCGAGCTCGCAATCGCTCCGCACCACCTCGGTGCGACACCATCGCACCGGGATCGACCGCCTGCACCACCCGCACGGCCCGCTGGTCGCTCCGCACCATCCCGGTGCGACACCATCCCAGCCACAGGTCCTTGCCCATGGCACCGGGCAAGGCCATGTCGCTCTGCATAGTCCCGGTGCGACCCAACCGGCGAGTGGCTCAACGGCAAGTGCCTCCCCCGCGCCGCTTCTGGTACGGCACCATCGCAGCGACACGCCGTAGGCCGCACGCCAGCACGAGGATGTTCCTCCGCACCACCCTGGTGCGGCACCTTCGCAGCGCGCAGCCAGCGCGGCAGACGATCAGAAGTCGACCATGTTGCTCCGCACCATCCCGGTGCGGCACCATCACAGCCAGCCGACCGCCCCGCATGACGGCCTACTCACGGCAGCGCCTCTGTATGCCGTCGGTGCGGCTTCATCGCAGCGCCTGGAACGCGAAGTGGATGCCGCCGTCCTCGTCGCGCCTCCGCACTACTTCGGTGCGGCACCATCGCAGCATCCGCAAGGGCCGTCTCGCCCCAGCGACCACCCCGTTGCACCGCACCATCCCGGTGCAGCACCATCGCAGCGGCCTGCTCTCGGACACCCCGGGAGACCCGATCTGGTCGCCCCGCACCATCTGGGTGCGGCACCATCGCAGCATGAGCACGCTGAGGTTTTCGAGCGTCGCCTCTGCCGTCGCTCCGCACCCTCCCGGTGCGGCACCATCGAAGCCACTCTGGCGTACCCGCACGCCGGCGGAACCATCCGCTGCCACCGCACTTCATCGGTGCGGCATCATCGCAGCGACTTGCAGACCTACGACCCACGCGACCCTGCTCAGTCGCTCCGCGCCATCCTGGTGCAGCATCATCACAGCGAGCAGGCGATGTCGGTCGTTGCGGAGGTATCCGGCTGTCACTTCGCACCCCTCGCGGTGCGGCACCATCGCAGCAACTCGGCGTACCGAGCTTGATGCCAGCCCGGCGGAAGTCGCTCCGTACCGTCCCGGTGCGGCACCATCGCAGCACCGGCTGCACGTCGGACCATAGGACGGGCTGCCCGCGTCGCTCCGCACCCTCTTGGTGCGGCACCATCGCAGCGGGCTGATCGGGCGTAACACCCCGTTGCGGGTGTCGTCGCTCCGCACTATCCCGGTGCGGCACCATCGCAGCCGGTACTTCAACGAGGAGTGCGGCGTCGCAGGCCGTCGCTCCGCACCCTCTTGGTGCGGCACTATCACAGCGCCCAGAACGCCCTGACCGGCTCGGACGCCAGCACACGCCCCTCCGCGCCATACTGGCGCGGCACCATCGCAGCCGCTCCACGGTCGCCCAGATCTTCGACGTCTCCACGTCGCTCCGCACCATCACGGTGCGGCACCATCGCAGAGTCCAGAACCACCTCTGCAGTCCGGCCTGCTGCTCCGCGTTGCTCCGCATCGCCTCGGTGCGGCACCATCGAAGCTGCAAGCGGCAACGTCGACCACGCCGGGTGTGTCACGTGGCTCCGCACCGCTTCTGTGCGGCTTCAATGCAGCATCGTGCCCGTGCGCGGGTTGTGATCCGAGCGCACGGTGCCTCCGCACCTCCGGTGTGGCTCCATCGCAGCACGTCGCCCGCGATCAGAGTCCGGTGGCCGAACGCGGTCGGTCCATACTCTCCCGGTGCGGCACCATCGCAGCCCACACGTCGCCCCGCGCTGGACCCCCTCGGCCTCCGTCGCACCGCACCGTCGCAGTCAGGCGTTGACCGCGAGGAGACCGCCGCTGGCAACGTGGCTTCGTACCGTCCCGGTGCGGCACTATCGCAGCCTGGAGACGCGCAAGCTCCAGGTGACCGACATGGTTGTCGTTCCGCTCCCTTCGGGTGCGGCAGTGCGGCACCATCGCAGCATCACCACTGCCGACGAAGGCACCGAGGGCTGGATACTCCTCCGCACCGTCCCGGCGCAGCACCATCGCAGTGCGACCTGCACCGCCGCCCAGCAGACCGACAAGCTTGGTTGCTCCGCATCATCCCGGTACGGCACCGTCACAGCTGCGCTGTGACGCGGCTGATCTCCCACTCCTTGGTTGCCGCTCCGCTCCAATTTCGGCGCGGCAGACCGGTGGGGACCCGGCATTGCTCATCACTGCTTCTGAGTCACTTCTCGTGGAACGAACAGCGCAGGCTGTCTACTGCCTGACGTGCGGTGATGGCTCTCGCCGGGCGGCCGGGGGCAAGGGGTCAGTTCCATCGCAGGCGGCCGGGGGAGCCTCTGCTTCGGGGACACTGCAAGCACGGGTTGCGCGGCGGTAGTGGGGCTGCAGAGGGTCGCGACTACAATGACACCCTGTTCGATGGGCCGAGGGGCTGTTCAGTCAGAGGTTCGGTCTCGTCCACGTCGACTTCGAGACGCAGCGGCGGACGCCGAAGGCTTCGTATGCCTGGTACCGCGATCTGATCGCTGCCCACGCCCGGCCGGTCTTCCCGGGCAAGGTGACGCAGATCGGCATCGCTTGACTCGAACTGGGTTAGCTTCCGGTCGTCCGTCGTGGCAAGACAGTAGACGGAGACTCCGGCCGCACCAAACGACCACCCGGGCAGGACCCGTACACCGCTTCCCTGGACGCAACCGACCGCCGCCTGGGAGCCGCACGGGCGCTGAGGCATGACTGCGGACGTCGCAGCTGCGGCAGGTCTGCACGCCGTCAGCGCACGGTGAGCTTCGCCAGGATGGTCGGCCTTGATCACGAGCGCCGCGGGCCCGTCAATGCCATCAGTGCGGTCGGGATGCGGCGGGCACCCATATACCGTCCGCGGTATGGCTAGTGCTACGTTCCTCAAAGCAGGTATACGTAGCGGCGTCGTAGTTGTCGGATTGGCGGAGCTGGACGGCCCCATATCCAGGGACGGGCAC
>NZ_JBEPAA010000054.1:0-55863 GCF_040298365.1 Kitasatospora sp. NPDC001603 | reverse complement strand
CACGTGCCCGTCCCTGGATATGGGGCCGTCCAGCTCCGCCAATCCGACAACTACGACGCCGCTACGTATACCTGCTTTGAGGAACGTAGCACTAGCCAGGAGTTGCCTTCGTATCGCACCCACCACTCGGGAGTGGTCGTAGCCCAGAGGGACGTTGAAGGTTCCTGAGGCGGCGTCGAGGAGAGTTCTGCCGTCCCACAGCTCGATGGATGATCCGCGGCCCCGGGCCAATGTGTGGGCGCGTGAGTCAGCGGCTCCCTGACGAGCTGCCTTCGACGTGGATTCGGTCATGACGGCCTTCCTGAGATCGAGGGGGTCTCCCCGCGTCCGGACTGCATTACATCTCGGGGTGTGTGGCGTGGCATCCGGGCCATGTGCTGAGGGGATTCCCGGAGGCAGTTCCGAGCCCCACATCCGACATGTAGCATGACAATCTTGACGGGGCAGCGTGCGCACAGGTCCTGAGGGGGCTCTGTTGCCCATGCACTGACGGATCACGACTGGAAGCACCTCCGGCACTCGGTCGACCCGCCGTCCGCCCCTCGGAGCAGGTCGGCGGCAGGTGCTCCGATCGTCCTCTCGGCACGCCTCGGCAGTGAGACATCCTGTCTCCGGTCGTGACAGCGATCCGCACTCGTCCACCGCCGACACACTGGCCTGAGCTGCCCACGATCGTAGTGCACCGGGCACCTGCCTCATCGTGCTACCCGCCCGAGCAGGGTGTCACCCGGTGAGGAATCACCGTCCTTATAGTGCGAGGTTGAATTGTCTGCACCAGGCCTGGATCTGCTTGTGGCGTTTCTCGAGATCTACCGTTCGGGGTCCTTGTCGGCCGCTGCGGAGCGCCTTGGCGTCAGTCAGCCCGCCGTGAGCGGTCAACTCGCCCGCTTGGAGTCACATCTCGGCGAGAAGTTGTTCGTGCGCTCCGCCAGGGGAGCTGCACCGACCGCACGATCGGGTGCTCTGGCGGTCCAGGTCGGACTGCACCTCGACCGGCTGCGGGGAGTCCTGCGCCCGGAACGCGAAGCACTGTTGGAGGGCGATCTGCGCATCGCCGGCGCGAGCGAGGTCATGGCGTTGCGGGTGCTGCCTGCGTTGGCCGGCCTCATCGCCCGCGGTTTACGCGTCCGGGCAACGTTGGGCTTCTCGCACGGACTTCTCGACGCCCTTGCTGACGGCCAGGTCGACCTTGTCATCGCCTCCACACGCCCGAGGCACCCCGACATCGACGCCGTGCCCTTCGTCGACGAGGAGTTCCTGCTCGTAGCCTCACCCGCGCTCATGCACACCATGGACTTGGACAAGCTCGCGACCGAGCCGGTGAAGGCACTCGCACATCTGCCGCTCGTCGCCTACTCGCAGGAGCTGCCGATCATCCGTCGCTACTGGCGCAGCGAGTTCGGGTGCAGGCCGTCCAACTCCGCCGCTCTCATCGTTCCGGATCTGCGGGCCGTGCTCGACAACGTGATCGCGGGAGCCGGCTTCTCCGTACTTCCGCGCTACATCGCGCACCAGGCCTTGACGGACGGGCTGATCGAGCAGATCCACCATCCGCTCTACCCTCCACTCAACACCCTCTATCTCGCGACCCGGCGCGGCTTCGAGAGCCCGGGGCTGTCGGAGGCCCGCAAGACACTACTCGCGGAAGCGGCCGGTTGGGGGGGCCCTGTAGCCGGCGCCGCCGGCCCGCCCGGGCTCCCGAGCCTTGATCCGCCGCCAATCGCCGCTGCGGTGGCACCAGGCAGGCCGACCACGTCCGCCGCCACCGTCGGCGGATGAGCAGGAAGGCACACCGCCACCTCGACATATAAGGACCCGAATACCCGCGATGTGGCGAATGTGGGACCAGCGCTGCAGCATAGCCGCGTTCCACGGATCCCGAGTGTCGGGAAATCGGCGGTGGCGAGCTGGCCTCGGACCGGGAAGGGGTGACCTGAATGGCAGACCCGCCAAGCGTGCCTCGACTGAGCCGACGCGCTCCGGCCGGTTCCGCCGACCACCCCGCCGGCTCGTGCCCCGCACGTCTGGCGGTTTCCACGATCTTCGCGGTCAACGGTGCGCTGCTGGGAAACTGGGCTCAGAGAATCCCTGAGACTCGGGAGCGACCCGGCACCGGCGACGGAACCCTGTGCTTGGCTCTCTTCGCGCCTGCCGCCGGAAGCCTGAAAGCGATGCCTGTTGCGCGTTGGATCATGCAGCGGTGGGGTAGCGCCCGTGTCCTGCGCGTTTCCGCAGTTGCAGCCTGCCTGCTTGCCGCGGGGGTCGGGGTCGACCGTAGCCTGCCCTCCGCAGCCACGATTGTCCACCTCCCGTCCCGCACCATTGCGACTCCAGGACGCGGGCGACGACGACGGGCGCTGCAAGCCCACCCGTCGACGTCGAACCGACTACCGGTTCGACGTGGTACTCGTCGACGAGCGTCTCATCGACAACTGAACTCCCGTCCCTGCCGCAGGCGCTGTCGGCGACGACGAGTGACCGGAGCCGGCTTATCGTCCCTTGTCGGACAGCCGGACCACGAGCGGATCGGCCTTCCACGGCACGATTCGGCAGCCGACCGTCCCCGGCGGGCAAGGGTGGGAGACCCGCCTGGGGACGGTCGGCTTCCTCCGACCTTCGGGCTCCTACTGAGGATTTCGGGTTGTCGTCGGGTAGTGACGGTTCATGATCCCTGCGGTATGCCGTTGGTGTGAGGTATCCGGAGGGTGGGGGCCTGACCGCTGAGCGTCGGGCGTTTCGTGAGGGGATCCGGTTCCAGGCCGGGATGCGGTTCGCGGTGGGTGAGAAGACCACGGTGATCGCAAAGGATCTG
Source organism: Kitasatospora sp. NPDC001603 (assembly GCF_040298365.1). Classification (NCBI taxonomy): domain Bacteria; kingdom Bacillati; phylum Actinomycetota; class Actinomycetes; order Kitasatosporales; family Streptomycetaceae; genus Kitasatospora; species Kitasatospora sp. NPDC001603. The sequence continues at coordinate 53,051 of NZ_JBEPAA010000054.1, read as the reverse complement.
CGGGTGAGCGTGCGGTCGGTGGAACGCTGGCGCCGTGCCTGGCGCGAGGGCGGGATGGAGGCATTGCGCTCAGCGGGGCCGGCCAACTCCCCGACTGTCACCGACGCCCAGTTCGCCGTGCTTGAGGAGGAACTCGGCAAGGGGCCGACCGCGCATGGTTTCGCGGATGAACGGTGGACGCTGGCCCGGGTGCGGAGCGTGATTCAGCGCCGGCTGCAGCTCAGTCTTTCGATCCCGACGGTGTGGCGGCTGCTGAAACGGCGCGGCTGGTCCTGGCAGGCACCCGCCCGCAGGGCCCTCGAGCGTGACGAGCATGCGGTGGAGCTGTGGAAGAAGGAGGTGTGGCCGCGGGTAAAAGCATCGGGGCGGCGTGTGGCGGCTGGATCGTCTTCGAGTTGCGCCGTGAGGCGCTGTGTTTCGTGTGGAGGTGAGAGACCTCCACCGCTGGCCTGTCGTAGCAGGGAGGTGGAGCTGAGGGCAGCCTGATCCGGGTGATGCCGGGGAGGGCGGGAGCGGCCCTGACAAAGCCGGGACGTGCCAGTACTGCCAGATGGCGCGGGTCCGGCGAGCGGGATGAAGAGGAGTACGCGAGGAACCGGCGTCTTTACGTCTCTTAACGATGTCATCGGCTCGAACCTGGCGGATCTGGGCCGGAAGCGGTGCGCACTCGTCGCGGGTCGGCGGGGAACTCCTTGGTCGGTCTTTCGAAGCCGGCCGGGAGGCCACGAGGAAGGTCTACGGCGTACTCGTGGCGATGCCGCAGGGACACAGTCGGGCTCCTACTTCGTCGAGCGAAATGCAGTGAACACGGGAACCATCCGGTCTCAACTCCCCTGTCGTGCAAGGCCAGTGCCCGGCCGGGGATAGGCGCATCGACTGCCGAACGGGCCGGATGGGGCGGAGCCGCCGTAGTACTCCGAGCCGGGGAAAGCCCGGTGCATGGGGAAGGGCGGCAGCGGTACCGAGAAGGGATGGAGGCTGCAATGCCGAAAGAGGCACCGCTGAACAGCGGCGCTCTGCTGGAGGCGGCCCCGGTGGGGCCGCGCCAGCGGGTATCGGAGATGCAGGCCAAGCTTCACCGTTGGGCGGTGGCCGATCCCGGCCGCCGGTTCGACGATCTGTTCAACCTCGTGCACGACCCGGCGACGCTGATCGCGGCGTTCGACCGGGTCGCGGGCAACCGGGGAGCCGGAACTCCTGGCGTGGACGGCCTGACAGCCGCCGACATCGAGGAAGCGCTCGGCGTTCCCGGGTTCCTGGACGACCTGCGTGCCCAGCTCAAGGCGGGCGCGTTCCGGCCGCTGCCGGTACGGGAGAAGATGATTCCCAAGCCGGGCGGGTCGGGGAAGGTGCGGCGGCTGGGGATTCCCACGATCGCCGACCGGGTCGTGCAGGCCGCGCTGAAGCTGGTGCTGGAGCCGATCTTCGAGGCCGACTTCAAGCCGGCCTCCTACGGGTTCCGGCCCAAGCGGCGGGCTCAGGACGCGATTGCCGAGATCCACTTGTATGGCACCTGCGGCTACCGCTGGGTGCTGGACGCGGATATCGCGGCGTGCTTCGACGAGATCGATCACGTTGCACTGATGGACCGGGTCCGGAAGCGGGTCAAGGACAAGCGCGTGCTGGCGCTGGTCAAGGCGTTCTTGAAGTCCGGGCTGCTGAACGAGCTCGGGGAACTTCAGAACACCTATACCGGCACGCCGCAAGGGGGCATCCTGTCCCCGCTGCTGGCCAACATCGCCCTGTCGGTGCTCGACGAACACCTGCACCGGGCATGGGAAAGCGGCGGGGAACTGTCCACCGAGTACAGGCGCGGACGACGCCGGGCCAAGGGCCTGCCCTCGTGGCGGCTGGTCCGCTACGCGGACGACTTCGTCGTCCTGGTCCACGGGACCAGGCAGGACACCGAGGCACTGCACGAGGAGATCGCCCAGGTGCTCGCACCGATGGGGCTACGGCTGTCACCGGCCAAGACCCAGGTGGTGCATCTGAGCGAGGGGTTCGACTTCCTGGGGTTCCACATCCAGTGGCGCCGCAAGAGGGGAACGGACAAGTGGTACGTCTACACCTTCATCGCCGACCGGCCCTTGCGGTCGATCAAGGCGAAGATCCGTTCCCTGACCCACAGAACGTCGCAGCAGGACCTGGCTGTGGTGCTGATCAACTTGAACAGAGCCACGCAGGGTTGGGCCCACTACTTCCGGCACGCCGTCGCGAAGCACGTATTCACCAAGGTGGACGACATCATCTGGTGGCGACTCGTCCGCCTGCTGCGTGAACGGCACCGCTGGAACTGGAGGGACTTCCGCCGACGATTCACCACCCCCAGCGGGCGGTGGCTTCCGATCGCGGCGGGCGAGATCAAGCTGCGGAAGATCAGCGCGATCCCGGTCACCCGGTATCGCTACCGCGGCAACAAGATCCCCAACCCCTGGGTCCCCGAGACCGCCTGACGGCAGAGACCGTGGAGAGCCCGTTGCGTTGAGAGGCGCACGGCGGGTTCGGCGAGAGGTCCGGGGAAACGGACCGGGAGCAATCCCGGCACCGCGCCCCGGGCCTACTCAGCGACGAAGCCGGATTCTCCATGACGCCGCCCAGCGCCCGCACCTGGGGCCGACGCGGAGACACCCCCGTCGTCCGGGTCCGTGGCAGATCCCGCCGCCGGACCTCGATCGCCGCCCTGTGCTGCTATCGCCCGGGCGAGAGCCGGCTGATCTACCGGCCCCGCAACCACCTCCTCCTCAAGGGAGCCCGCAAGAGCTTCTCCTGGAAGGACTACCGCGACCTGCTGGTCCGGGCCCACATCCAACTCGGCGGACCGATCGTGGTCGTCTGGGACAATCTCAACACCCACCTGTCAGCAGGGCTGAAACGGTACGAGGCCGAACACGACTGGCTCACCACAGTCCGTCTCCCGCCCTATGCACCCGACCTGAACCCCGTCGAGGCCATCTGGTCACTCGTGCGCAGAGCGATGGCGAACACCGCCTTCGGGACGCCCGACGACCTCGACCGCACACTCCGCCGCGAGTTGCGCCGAATCCAACTCCGACCCCACCTGATCGACGGATGCCTGACCGCCACCGGCCTGACTCTCAGACCACCGACCCCACCCTGAAAACCTCAGTAACAGGTACACCGTTTGCGGCGCTGCAGGGACACGACACCGTCGAAACCCGCGGCTCGGGTCGATGCTCCGAACCGTATCTCGGCCGCTGCGCTGCTCACCTGTCTGCGATGGCGCGCCCCGGCGTACGGGGAAACATACCGTGATCTACTCACCCGACTGCGAGAACCGATCGATCGCAGAATTGGTCCTACAAGTGCTTGATCATCGTCTTCTCCCTCTCGGGGGGATTCCCGCGCGAACGGGGCCATGAGGGCTGCCAGCTGGCCGGCAGGAGCGCGACTGGAGTTCCGGGCCGTCGAGCGTTGACTTTGACCCGGCATCGTCAAGTACGCTTCCGGGCATATGGTCTGACGTTGCTCGCGGGATCATACGCCGAGGTTTGCACAGGCGTCCAAGCTCACTCGGTTCCAGGACACGACACCTCTACGAGGAAGTGCCGACCTGGCACTTCGAAGCCGAGGTCTCTGCTGTGCGTCAGACCCCCGTGACAACAAGGCGATCGCACAGCCGGATCACCGCGCGACGGTCGAACTCTTCCTGGCGGGTCATGCCTCACAACGAGCCCGACCGCGCTCGGCCCTGAAGGCGAACAGAGCTGCCACCGCCCGCAGTGGAGGGTGCTGCCGGCCCAGGTGCCACCGTGCGGGACTCCAAGTCGGCCATCGAACAACCTCAGCCAGGAGCAAGCCAACCCGCTGGTTCCTCACCTTCAGCTAGCCGACGCACGACCTCAGCAGGGATTCGACATGGACAACGCTCCACGGTGCGAACCGCCCAGGGTTCTGCTCCAGGACGAAGTGCTGCGGGAGTTCCTCACCGCAGCCGTCGAGAAGTACCAGTTCATCACCTCCAGATCGCCCCTCCCGTGCTTCGCACTCCTCCTGGGGTCGGCGCACGGCAATACGTTCGCCGTGGAACGCATAGCCTTCGCCCGTAACGCGCGAACTGAGGACCCCGCCGCACGAGTCGAGTTCACCGCCTCGATCATTCCGCGGTTCGGCACCGCCTACGAGAACGAGGCCCGCGGATGGTGGGTGAACTCGAGCGACCTCCTGAGCATCTCCCGGGAAGCCGAGGCGGACGGCCTGGATCTGCTGGGCTCAATCCACCTGCACCCCGACTGGCATCGCATCGGGCCCCCGTCCGAACGGCACCTGGTTCTCAGCGACCATCCGACCCCGATGGACCAGCACACCTTCGGCCGCACCAGCTGGCCGGTCAACCTCATCTGTTACCTGGAGCGCCGAGGTTCTGCGATGTACCACTCACTCGCGGCCTGGTCACCGCCCAGCGAGCCCGACGACCAGTGCCACCGAATACCCCTTCTGGTAACGGCTGACGTGACGATGGAACGGTGAACTCGGTGAACTCGGTGAACTCGACAGCAGAATCACAGATCCACGCCCTATGGGATGCGATGAGGTCGGCATGGGCCACCGAAGACGCAGAGGGATTCGCAGCGGTCTTCACGGAGAACTGCGACTTCACCACCGTGCGGGGCGAGAGGATGCGCGGCAGGGCAGACATCTCCGAAGGACACGGACGCCTCTTCCGATCGACCTACCGTTCCACCAGGCTCGACACGGTGATCCGCTCCATCCGGTACCTGAACCCGGACCTCGCGACCGTGACCGTCGAGTCCACCGTCTCAGCGTTCGACGGAGCCACCATTGCCGGCACTCACGCTCTGGCTGTCGTAGAGCGAACGATGGTCTCCGGCACGAAGGCCTGGCAGATCACCGCCTTTCACAACATGGTTCCCGTCCGCACGCCGGCGCCCTGACCAACCCCGATGAGCCCAAGGAGGCACACGTGTCCGACCTGCCCAACACGCACAAGCCCCGACTCCGGCACCTCGCCATCGTCGCCCAGGACCCCATGAAGCTCGCGCGGTTCTACACCGAAACCCTCGGCATGCGACTCTTCCACCAAGACCCCGACGGCAGTTGCTTCCTCTCCGACGGTTACTTCAACCTCGCCCTGATCAAGCACCGGCTGAACGGTGACACACCGCTGGGGATGAACCACTTCGGCTTCCATGTGGCCGACACGTCGGACACGTCCGCGGCACTGATCGCGGCCGGAAGCTCCCAGCCCGCGGAGCGCTTCACCACCCGCCCGTTCGCCGAGTACCGGGCCATGGATCCGGAGGGAAACTGGTTCGACCTGTCGACACACGGCTTCGGAGGCACTGATCCGTCCCCCGCAGAGCAACCGCCGGTCGACAACGGCTGATCGACTATCTCCGGATGAGTCCGGGCCGAGGCACCCGGGGGGCGGAAGCCTTGCACGCCGTCCGTGAGGCTCATCCTCGGCCGAGGAGCAGTACTCATGAGGGATATCCCCCGCACAGGCGTGACTCTCAAATTGACTGGACATCATCATAATCGTGAGCGCAGAGAAGGGCGCACCCGCCACGACGATGCGCGGAGATCCACGCTTTGACGCGCCCCTTTCGCAGTGCGCCGAGTCGAGGCGCACATCGCCCTCTGCAGCAAGACCAGTCCGGAACCTCTTTCCCTGTCAGCCCCACATGCAAGGAGAAATGTCATGGACAAATCACGCCGCCGGAAGTGGCCCTCCGCCCTGCTCGCCACGGCCGCCATCATGGCGCTTGGCACCGGCCCTGCCGTCGCGGACAGCGCCACTGCCCAGTCCGTCCAGGGCAGGGCGACCTACTACAACGACGCCGGGTACGGCGCGTGCGGTACCCAGATCGACGCTTCCCGCGAATTCCTGGTGGCTGTTCCCGCCGCCTACTGGACCAGCCCGAACCCGAACAACGACCGTCTCTGCCGGGGCGTTTGGGTTCGAGTGACCTACCAGGGCAGGACGATCACCGTCCCGGTCGCCGACAAGTGCCCGTCGTGCGACAGTAGCCACATCGACCTGAGCCTCCCCGCGTTCCAACAGCTCGCCGACCCCAACGTGGGAGTCATAAACGTCCAATGGGAGTTCGTCGGAAACTGGTTGGGTCAGGTGCCGGCGGACCACTCCCGCTCCGGCAAGTAGAGCTGCTCCGCGCCGTGCCTGGTCTGATCCTCCAGCAGGCCGGGCACGGACGCTGCGGCAGCTGGCGTCCTGGCGATCCCGTCCGTTGAACCTCCCGGGGCAGCATGAACAGCCGCGACGCCCGCTGATGAGTAGCGGCAGAGCCTTGGGACCGCGTGGTCCGGCCGGACCACGCGCGACGGGTTGGGGGCCCTCCACCTCGGCGGGGGCGCTGCGAGTGGGCCACCGCCGTGCGCGACGCCGAGTCGGATCCGACGACCTGCTACTCGGCGTGGGTCAGGAGTCCCAGATCCTTCACCAGTGCCTGCAGTCCGGCTGACAGCGACGCCTTCACCACCACCAGGTCGCCGGGGCGCAGTAGATCCCCCAGCAGGCGGGCCGCGGACTGGCGGTCGGCCACGAAGTGGGTCTCGGCGCCGCCGGCGCGGGCTCCGGCGGCGGTGTGCTCGGCGTCGCCGTCGCCGATCGCGACCACCAGGTCGGTGCCGAGCTCGGCGGCCAGGGCGCCGACGGTGCGGTGCTCGGCGGCCGACGCCGGGCCGAGTTCGCGCATCTCGCCGAGCACCGCGACGGTGCGCCGCCCGCCCCGCATCGCGGCCACGGCGCGCAGCGCGGCGGCCATCGAGTCGGGGTTGGCGTTGTAGGCGTCGTCGATGACGGTGACGCCGTCCGGGCGGTCGTGGCGCTGCATCCGGGAGCCGGTGGAGGCCACCGCGGTGCTGAGGGCGTCGGCGAGAGCAGGCCGTCCTCGGGGCCGCCACTCTCGCCCTCGTCCGTGCTCCGGACGGGCGCGGGGACTTCCGGATCGTCGACCGCAGCAAGGACGTCATCATCCGGGGCGGCCTCAACGTCCACCCCGGGAGGTCGAGGAGGTGCTGTACCGGCACCCGGCGCTCGCCGGGGCCGCGGTGGTCGGCGTGCCGCACCCGACGCACGGGCAGGAGGCGGCGGTGGTCGTGCTGCGGCCCGGCGCCGGGGCGACCGCCGAGGAGGTACGCGAGTTCGTGCGCGTCCGGGTCGCGGGCTACAAGTACCCGCGGTTGGTGGGGACGACGGAGGTGCTGCCCAAGGGGGCCGACGGGGAAGATCCTCAAGCGCGAGATCGCGCCGCCGGTCCGGCTGCTCCAGCGGCCGGGCGCCGGGCGGGCGTCGGTGCGCAGGTCGGCGTCCGCCCGCTGCCGGTGGCGTGCTCGGGTGGTGTCGCGCGTGGGGCGCCGGGGCGGTTGCCGACCTGGTCCGGTGCGCCGGTCCGGGTCTCAGCCCACGGGGTGGTTCGCCCAGAGCGCCGGATCGTTCACGTTGTCCTTGGTCACCAGGGGCGCGGGGAGCTGGTCCTCCAGGCCGTTGGGCAGCTGGATGATGGTGGACTGGTGGTCGGTGGGCCCGGTCTGGAAGGACCTGCCCTGGGCCGCGGCCCGGGCGTAGAAGAGGGCGTACTTGGCGTAGAGGTCGGCGGGCTGGGAGACGGTGGCGTCGATCTGGCCCTCCCGGATGGCGGCGAGCTCGGTCGGGATGCCGTCGTTGGAGACGATGGTGATGTGGCCGCTCTGGCCCGCGGGCTTGAGTAAGCCCTTCTGGCGCAGGACGTCGAGGGTGGGCTGGAGGAACACCCCGCCGGCCTGCATGTAGATGCCGTTCAGGTCGGGGTGGGTGGCCAGGGTGGACTGCAGCTTGGTGGCGGCGACGTCGCCCTTCCAGTCGGTCGGCAGCTCGATGACCTGGATCTTGGGGTAGTTCCGCTTCATGCAGGTGGCGAACGCCTCGGAACGGTCGTAGCCGTTGACCGAGTTGAGCGCGCCCTGGAGTTCGGCGACCTTGCCCTTGCCGCCGAGCTGCTTGCCGAGGAACTCGCAGGCCTTGGTGCCGTAGGCCTTGTTGTCGGTGCGCACCACCATGTAGACGTTGCCGTGTTCCGGCTCGGTGTCGACGCTGATCGCGTTGATGTTCGCGGCGAACAGCCCGGAGAGCGTGACATCGGTGGTCACGGTGTTCTGCGGCGCCATCACGATGGACTTGGGGCGGCGGCGCTGCAACGCCTGGATGTTCGCGGTGAACTTCGCCTCGTCGCCCTCGGAGTGGGTGAGCGGCAGGACGTCCAACTGCTGGGCGCCGATCTCCTGCTGGAGGTACTTCGCGTAAGCCTTCCAGAAGTCGGAGTCGGTGCGGGGGATGTCGATGCCGATCTGCTGGGCGGAGCCGCTCGGCCCGCCGGAGCTTCCGCAGGCGCCGAGGCACCCGGCGAGGAGCACGACGACGCCGCCCGTGCAGGCGGTCCGGGTGGTACGTGTCTTCATGTGGCGAAACGTCCTGGGTGGTAGGGGTCCGGCGGATCGGGGCGAGGCGCCGGGGGCCGGGGTCTCGGCACGTCGCCGTCAGGCGGTGGTGCCGGGGCCCCGGAGGTCGGTGGTGGTTCCGGTGGCGAGCCAGTCCTCGACCGCCGCCACGTGCACGGTGCTGGCGCCGGCGGCGCGCAGGGCGTCGCGGTCGACCAGAGCCCGCCAGAGGGCCTCGTGCTCCAGGTGGGCCTGCTCGCGGGCGGGGGGGGATCCGGGTGCCCGCGGCGCAGGACCGGAGGAGGGCGCCGCGCACGATCCGCAGCCGCTGGGTGTGGGTGGAGAGGACGCCGAGCAGGGTGGACAGCACCGGGTTGCCGACGGCGTCGGCGATGACGCGGTGGAAGTCGATGTCCAGCTCGACGAATTCCTCGATGCCGATGTCCGTGGCGCTCCGGTCGAGGATCGCCCGGAGCGCCAACAGCTCGTCGTCGGTGAGCCGGCCGGCGGCGAGGGCGGTCACCTGGGGTTCGAGCAGTCGTCGGACCTGGAGGAGCTGGCGGGCGGTGCGGCCGTGGGAGACGTCGGCGGCGAAGGCCAGGGCTTCGAGGAGCAGGTGCGGCTCCAGCCCGCAGACGTAGGTGCCGTCGCCCTGTCGGGGGACCAGGATCCGCATCGCGGTGAGCGCTCGCACGGCCTCGCGCAGCGAGCCGCGGGACAGCCCGAGCCGGTCGGCCAGGTCGGCCTCGCTGGGCAGCCGGCCACCGGGCTGCAGGACGCCGGAGACGATCATGCCCTTGATCTTCTCGATGGCCTCGCCCGTCACCCCGATGGTGATCGCCTCCCGCGTCCGGGTGCTCGCGCCTACGGGGGTCGGGCGAGGCCGCGGCGGCGCGGCCGGCCGGACCCGGTCCCGGTCCCGGCCGCGCCGCCGCGGCTCGCAGGCCGTACGACCCGTCACTCCTGCTTCTCGCCGGAGGCGAAGCGGGAGATGATCAGTGCGACGATGATGATCGCGCCGTTGAGGAACTGGTTCCACAGCGGCGGCACGCCCGCGAGGGTCATCACGTTGACCACGAGCTGGAGGGTCAGCACCCCGGTCAGGGCGCCGAAGAGCGTGCCCCGGCCGCCGTTGAGGCTGACGCCGCCGATGACGGTGGCGGCGAAGACCTGGAAGATCCAGCCGTTGCCCTGGTCGGCGGAGATGGACCCGTAGTGTCCCGTGTAGAGGACGCCGGCGAAGGCGGCCACCAGGCCGCCGAGGACCAGCACCGTCCAGGTGATCCGGTCGACCCGGATGCCGGCGGCACGGGCGGCCTCGGGGTTGCCGCCGATCGCGTACAGCGCGCGGCCGTGGCGCAGCCAGGCGAGCGCGCACCCGCCGGCGAGGAAGAGCAGGGCGCAGATCCAGATCGCCGCCGGGACGCCGAACCAGCGGGCGCCGCCCAGGTAGGTGAACGAGCCGGGCAGGTTGACGATCGACTGCCCCTGGGAGACGGCGACCTGGAGCCCGCGGAGCAGGGTCAGCGCGCCCAGGGTGACGATGAAGCCGTTCAGGCGCAGCTTGAGGATCAGGAAGCCGTTGACCGCGCCGATGAGCGCGCCGACCGCCAGGCACAGCGGGACGGCCGTCCAGGAGGGGAACAGCCCCAGGCCGTTGAAGCGCGCGCCGTGGTCGGGCAGGACCAGCCAGACCGCGATGACCGGGGCCACACCGATCGTGGACTCCAGCGAGAGGTCCATCCGGCCGGCGATCAGGATCAGCGCCTCGGCCAGGACGAGCAGGCTCAGCTCGGTGGCCTGCTGACCGACGCCCAGGAGGTTGTCGGAGGTCAGGAAGGCCGGCGAGACGGCGAAGCCGATGACGCCCAGGACGAGCAGGACCGGCACCAGTGACAGGTCGCGGTAGCGGGCGAGGGTGAAGCGGCGGTCGGCGGGCGCGGTGACGGCACTCGCCGGGCGCGCGCGGACCTCAGTGGTGGGAGACATCGCGTTCCTTCGTGTCAATCGGGCCAGCCAGGCCCTCCATGGCTGCGACCAGCTGTTCGTCGCTCCAGCCGTGTTCGAACTCGGCGACCACGCGGCCGTGGAACATGGCCAGGACCCGGTCGCAGACCCGCAGGTCGTCGAGTTCGTCGGACACGATCAGGGCGCTTCGCCCGGCGTCGGCGACCTGGCGGACGGTGCCGAGCAGGGATTCCTTGGACTTCACGTCGACGCCGTTGGTGGGCCGGACGGCGATGAGGACGTGCGGTTCGGTGGCCAGCGCCCGGGCGATGACCACCTTCTGCTGGTTGCCGCCGGACAGCGCGGACACGGGGGCCGCCGGCCCGGGCGTCTTGATGTCGAGTTCGTCGATCATCCGCCGGGCGAAGGCCCGGGTGCGCGAGGGCAGCACGGTGCCGAACGGGCCGAGCTGGTCGGTGACGGTCAGGGTGGCGTTCTCGGCGACGCTGCGCTGCGGAATGAGGCCCTGGAGGTGCCGGTCCTCGGGAACGAACCCGATGCCCGCGGCGAGGGCGGCGGGGACCCGCCCGGTACGCACCGGACGGCCGGCCACGGTGATGGTCCCGGTCTGGGGGCGGTGCAGGCCGGCCACGGTCTCGCCGAACCGGACGTTGCCGCTGGCGGCCGCGCCGGCCAGGCCCACGACCTCGCCGGCCCGCGCGGTCAGGGTCACGTCCTGGAAGGCGCCGACCAGGCTCAAGCCGGTGACGGTCAGCAGCGGGGCCCGGTGGGTGCCCGTCCGGCCGGTCACCGCCCAGGACGGCTCGCCGCCCCGGGCGCTCTCCCCGGTCATCGCCTCCACCAACGCCCGCCGATCGAGTTCGGCGACCGGCGCGGTGACGATGTGGCGCGCGTCGCGGTAGACCGTGACAGTGGAGCAGAGGTCGTAGACCTCCTGCAGATGGTGGGAGATGAACAAGAAGGCGACGCCCTGCTCCTGGAGCGAGCGCAGCTTGTCGAAGAGCAGCTCGATGCCGCGGGCGTCGAGCTTGGCGGTGGGCTCGTCCAGGATGATGAAGCGGGCACCGAAGGACAGCGCCCGGGCGATCTCCACGAACTGGCGCTGTTCGACGGTCAGGTCCTCGGCGCGAACGGTCGGGTCGACGTCGACGCCGTACTCGGACAGCAGCTCGGCGGCGCGCCGGCGCAGCCGCTTCCAGCCGATCGGCCGCAGCGCGCCTCTGTCGTCGGGGCCGTGCCGGTTCAGGAACAGGTTCTCGGCGACGCTCAGCGCGGGGATGACGGTGGAGCGCTGGTACACGCAGGCGACCCTGGAGCGCCAGGCAGCGGTGTCGCCGGGTGCCGGGGCGGGCTCGCCGCCGAACCGCAGGGTGCCGGTGTCCGGGCTCTGCAGGCCGGTGAGCACCGAGACGAGCGTGGACTTGCCCGCGCCGTTGCGGCCGACCAGGGCGTGCGACTCGCCGGGCGCGACCGAGATGCGGGCGTCGCTGAGGGCGACGGTGGCGCCGAAGCGCTTGCTGATCCCGTCGGCCTCGACGACGGGGCCCCGTCCGGGGCTGGGGTCCGCCATGGCGGGGTCCTTTCCGAGGGCTCCGGTGAACGGCGGCGGGTGGCCGCAGGCTCGGACGGCACCGCCGTTCACCGGGGGCGGGGACTACTTGCCGACGTTGTTGCCCCAGAGGCTCTGGTCGTCGACGTTCTCCTTGGTGACCAGGGGGGCGGGGAGCTGGTCCTCCAGGCCGTTGGGCAGCTGGATGATGGTGGACTGGTGGTCGGTGGGACCGGGCTGGAAGGTCTTGCCCTCGGCCGAGGCCTGCGCGTAGTGCAGGGCGTACTTGGCGTAGAGGTCGGCCGGCTGGGAGACCGTCGCGTCGATGTCGCCCTTGCGGATCGCGTCGAACTCCTGCGGGATGCCGTCGTTGGAGACGATCGCGATGTGGCCGGGCTGGCCGACGGGCTTGAGCAGGCCCTTCTGCTGCAGCAGGGCCAGCGTCGGCTGCAGGAACACGCCGCCGGCCTGGAGGTAGACGCCGCCCAGGTCCGGGTGGGCGGCCAGGGTGGACTGGAGCTTCGCGGAGGCGACGTCACCCTTCCAGTCGGTGGCCAGCTCGATGACCTCGATGCCGGGAAACTTCTCCTTCATGCAGGCGGCGAACGCCTCGGAGCGGTCGCGTCCGTTGATGGAGCTCAGAGCGCCCTGGAGTTCGGCGACCTTGCCCTTCCCGTCGAGCTGCTTGCCGAGGAACTCGCAGGCCTTGGTGCCGTACGCCTTGTTGTCGGCGCGCACCACCATGTAGACGTTCCCCTTGTCGGGGCGGGTGTCGACGCTGATCACCGGGATCTTCCGGGCGGACAGCTGTTCCAGGGTGGAGGCGATCGCACCGGTGTCCTGAGGTGCCATCACGACGGCCTTGGCGCCGGTGTTCTGGAACACCTGGACGTTGGCGACCAGCTTGGTGACGTCGTTCTGGGAGTTGCTCACCGGCAGGGTGTTCAGGCCCTGGGCGGAGGCGTCCTGCTTGACGTACTGCGCGTAGGAGTTCCAGAAGTCGGAGTCCGCGCGCGGCAGGTCGACGCCGATCGCCGGCTTGCCGCCGGCGGAGGAGTCCGAGGCGCTACCGCGGTTGCAGGCAGTGGCGAACCCCGCCAGGACGACGACGGCGGCGAGCGTGGCCGCGGTTCCGGAGGAGCGGAACTTCATGGTGCAGATCTCCTTGGCTGGGATTGGCCGGGTCCTCCACGGCGGTGAGGGGAACCGGCGCGGCGGGAGGGGTGCGAAGCCCGTCCCGGTGAGGCGAGGCGGGAGGGGAAGCCGGCCGCCTTCTCCGGCCCTGGTCCGGGAGGGGAGCCGGTTCCTGGTCGCGGCGATCGGGGCGGCAGACGACACCGGAGCGCGCGTCCCGTAGTCATGGGATGCCTTGCGATACGGAGGACCTTATGAGCCTGACAGCTGACTGACAAGAGAAAACCTCGGATGATTCACAACCGTGACATCCGAGTTTCCCGGATGTGTCACGACGCACCGTCATATCGGCTCTGAGCTGCGAGATTTGGGAGCTTCTGACGGGGCCTCACCCGGTGTCGCCAGGAAGACATCGGAGGACTTCTTGCGATATGCGAGGTCGCTCCGTATCGTCTGGGCATCACTGATTCATCCGATGTATCGGCCCATGGAGAGCCACGGCCTCCGGAGTGACCTGGGAGAGACAGCATGAGGTTCCTGCGGATCGGGCCGGCGGGGAAAGAGGTTCCGGCGGTCCTGGGCGAGGACGGGCGGGTGTTCGCGCTCTCGGCCCTGACCGGTGACATCGACGGGGCGTTCCTCGCCTCGGGCGGGATCGACCGCGCCCGGGCGGCCCTGGCCGCCGGGGAGCTGACGCCCCTCGACCCGGCCGGCCTGCGGACCGGCGCCCCCGTCGCCCGCCCCGGCAAGGTCGTCTGCATCGGCCTCAACTACCGCGATCACGCGGAGGAGACCGGGGCGGCCGTCCCGGACCGTCCGGTGGTCTTCCTGAAGGACGCCTCCACCGTGGTCGGCCCCTACGACCGGGTGCTGATCCCCCGGGGCTCGACCAGGACCGACTGGGAGGTCGAACTCGCGGTCGTCATCGGGCGGGAGGCCCGTTACCTGGCGAGCCCGGAAGACGTGGCGGACCACATCGCCGGTTACGCGATCAGCAACGACGTCTCCGAGCGGGAGTTCCAACTCGACTACTCCGCCCAGTGGGACCTCGGGAAGTCCTGCGAGACGTTCAATCCACTGGGTCCGTGGCTGGTCACCCCGGACGAGGTCGGCGACGTGCGGGCGCTCGGCCTGCGCCTGGCCGTCAACGGCGAGGTGCGGCAGGACGGCGACACCAAGGACATGGTCTTCGACGTGCCCTACCTGGTCTGGTACCTGAGCCAGTACATGGTCCTGCGGCCCGGCGACGTCATCAACACCGGCACCCCGGCCGGCGTCGCGCTGGGCCTGCCCGGCACTCCCTACCTGCGCGCCGGCGACACGGTCGAACTCGGCATCGACGGCCTCGGCACGCAGCGCCAGACCTTCTCCCACGCGTGAAAGGCACCGAGTTGTCCGCAACCACAGCGCGGATCACCGCCGTCGACACCTACGACATCCGCTTCCCCACCTCGCGGGAACTCGACGGGTCCGACGCCATGAATCCCGACCCCGACTACTCCGCCGCCTACGTCGTCCTGCGCACCGGCGCGGACGGCCACGAGGGCCACGGCTTCGCCTTCACCATCGGGCGCGGCAACGACGTCCAGGTCGCCGCGATCGACGCGCTGCGCGAACACGTCGTCGGACGCCCCGTCACCGGGCTGTGCGCGGACCCCGGCTCGCTGTACCGCGACCTGATCGGTGACAGCCAACTGCGCTGGCTCGGCCCCGAGAAGGGCGTGATGCACATGGCCGTCGGCGCCGTCGTCAACGCCGTGTGGGACCTCGCCGCCAAGCGCGAGGGCAAGCCGCTGTGGCAGCTGCTGGCCGACGCGGACCCGGCGTGGCTGGTCTCTCAGATCGACTTCCGCTACCTCACGGACGCGCTGACTCCCGACGAGGCGCTGGAACTCCTGCGCAACGGCAAGCGCGGCGCACCGGCGCGGGCCACCGAGCTGCTGCGCCGCGGCTACCCCGCCTACACCACCTCGCCCGGCTGGCTCGGCTACAGCGACGAGAAGCTCACCCGCCTCGCCAAGCAGGCGGTCGCCGACGGCTTCACCCAGATCAAACTGAAGGTCGGCGCCGACCTGGCGGACGACACCCGCCGCTGCCGCGCCGCCCGCGAGGCGGTCGGGCCGGACATCCGGATGGCGATCGACGCCAACCAGCGCTGGAACGTCGACGAGGCGATCGAATGGACCAACGCCCTGGGCGAGTTCGACCCGTACTGGATCGAGGAGCCCACCAGTCCGGACGACGTGCTCGGCCACGCCGCGATCCGGCGGGGGGTCCACCCGATCAAGGTCGCCACCGGTGAGCACGTGCAGAACCGGATCATCTTCAAGCAGCTGCTCCAGTCCGGCGCCATCGACGTCCTCCAGCTGGACTCCGCCCGGGTGGCCGGCGTCAACGAGAACCTCGCCATCCTGCTGCTCGCCGCCAAGTTCGGGGTCCCGGTCTGCCCGCACGCCGGCGGCGTCGGACTGTGCGAACTCGTCCAGCACCTGTCGATGTTCGACTACGTCGCGCTGTCCGGCACGGACGAGGACCGTGTCATCGAGTTCGTCGACCACCTCCACCAGCACTTCCTCGATCCGGTGGTGATCGAGAACGGTCGCTACCGGGCCCCCACCACGCCCGGGTTCTCCGCGACGATGCACCGGGCCACCATCGACACCTACACCTACCCGGGCGGCGCGTTCTGGGCCGCGGAACCGTCGGAGCCGGCGGCGCAGGGGGGCCGGGCATGACCACCGACCTCGACGGGCTCACCGCCCTGGTCACCGGCGGAGCCTCCGGCATCGGCCTGGCCACCGCCCGACTGCTCGGCGAGCGCGGAGCGGACGTCGCCGTCCTGGACCTCGACCCGACCGACGCCCGCCCCCCGCTGCGCGGCTTCACCGCCGACGTCGCCGACGACCGCTCGGTGCGCTCGGCCGTCCAGGCGGCGGCCCGGGCGCTCGGCGGGATCGACATCCTGGTCAACAACGCAGGCGTCGGCGCGGTCGGGACGCTGGAGGACAACCCCGACGAGCAGTGGCACCGCGTCCTGGACGTCAACGTGCTCGGCATCGTCCGCACCACCCGCGCCGCCCTGCCCCACCTGCGCCGCTCGGTGCACGCCTCCGTGGTCAACACCTGCTCCATCGCCGCCACCGCCGGCCTTCCGCGGCGCGCGCTCTACTCGGCGAGCAAGGGCGCCGTCCTCTCGCTCACCCTCGCGATGGCCGCCGACCACGTCCGCGAGGGCATCCGGGTCAACTGCGTCAACCCCGGTACCGTCGACACCCCGTGGGTCGCGCGACTGCTGGGCGCCGCCGACGACCCGGCCGCCGAACGCGCCGCACTGAACGCCCGCCAGCCCACCGGACGTCTGGTGGCCGCCGAGGAGGTGGCCGCCGCCATCGCCTACCTCGCCTCCCCGGCGGCCGAGAGCGTCACCGGCACGGCCCTGGCGGTCGACGGCGGCATGGCCGGCCTGCGGCTGCGACCGGAGCCCCGCCCGTGAAGCCGCGCCGCCGCCCCCTCGGCCGCACGCCGGTCCAGGTCACCGAGCTCGGCTTCGGCGCCGCCGGAATCGGCAACCTGTTCACCGCGGTCGGCGACGACCGCGCGGAACAGGCCATCACCGCCGCCTGGGAGTGCGGCGTACGGTACTTCGACACCGCCCCGCACTACGGTCTGGGCCTGTCCGAGCGCCGGCTCGGCGCCGTGCTGCGCACCCTGCCCCGGGGCGAGTACACGCTGTCCACGAAGGTCGGCCGGCTGCTGGAGCCGACCCCCGCCGGTGGGGGCGACGACCTGGCCTACGGCTTCGCCGTCCCCGCCACCCACCGCCGCGTCTGGGACTTCAGCGCCGGCGGCGTGCGCCGTTCCATCGAGGACAGCCTCCGACGCCTCGGCCTGGACCGGATCGACGTCGCCTACCTGCACGACCCCGACGACCACGCCGAGCAGGCGCTCGCCGAGGCCTACCCCGAGCTGGAACGCCTGCGCGCCGAAGGCGTCCTCGGGGCGATCGGGGTCGGTATGAACCAGGCCGGGATGCTGGCCCGGTTCACCCGCGAGACGGACCTCGACGTCGTCCTGCTGGCCGGCCGCTACAGTCTGCTCGACCAGTGCGGACTGGCCGAACTGCTGCCGCTGGCCCACCGGCGCGGCGTAGGCGTCGTCGTCGGTGGCGTCTTCAACTCGGGCCTGCTCGCCGACCCGCGCCCCGGCGCGACCTTCGACTACACCGCGGCCCCCGCCGAGCTGCTCGCCCGCGCCACCGCGCTCAAGGCCGTCTGCGCGGAGCACGGCGTACCGCTGCGCGCCGCCGCCCTGCGGTTCCCGTTCGGGCACCCGGCCGTCGCGAGCGTGCTGGTCGGCACCCGCAGCGCCGAGGAGGTCCGGGACGCCGCCGCGCTGCTCGACCACCCGGTTCCGGCGGCGCTCTGGGCGGACCTCAAGGAGCGTGGTCTACTGCCGGCGGACGTCCCCACCCCGGCGCGGGAGAGCTGATGCGCATCGCCCTGTTCATCACCTGCTTCAACGACACCCTGTACCCCGGCACCGGCCGGGCCGTGCTGACCCTCCTCGAACGGCTCGGGCACACCGTCGAGTTCCCGCGGGACCAGACCTGCTGCGGGCAGCTGCACTTCAACACCGGCTACCGCCCCGAGGCCGTACCGCTGGTGGCCCGCTTCGCCCGGGCCTTCGCCGACTACGACGCCGTGGTCACCCCCTCCGCCTCCTGCGCCGGCATGGTCCGCGACCACCATCCCCTGCTGGCCCGGAAGTACGGGAACCCCGGCCTCCAGCGGCAGGTCGAGGACCTGGTGCCCCGGGTGCACGAGTTCACCGAGCTGCTCATCGACGTCCTGGGCGTCACGGACGTCGGGGCCCGCTTCCCGCACCGGGTCGCCTACCACCCCACCTGTCACTCGCTGCGCGGCCTCCGGCTCGGGGACCGCCCCTCGCGCCTGCTGCGCGAGGTCGAGGGCCTCGACCTGGTCGACCTCCCCGCGGCCGACTCGTGCTGCGGCTTCGGCGGCACCTTCGCCGTCAAGAACGCCGACACCTCGGCCGCGATGCTCGCCGACAAGGGCGACGCGGTGCTCGACAGCGGGGCCGAGGTGCTGTGCGCCGCCGACAACTCCTGTCTGATGCACATCGGGGGCGGACTGTCCCGCCGGCGCGCCGCCGTGCGCACCATGCACCTGGCCGAGATCCTCGCCGCCACCGAAGGAGCCGCGCCGTGAGCGACCACCGTGACCGCGGCGTCGTCTGGCTGGGCGCCCCCTCCTTCCCCGACGCCGCCCGCGGGGCGCTGAAGGACACCCAACTGCGCGCCAACCTCAAGCGCGCCACCGCCACCATCCGCGACAAGCGGCTCGCGGTCGCCTCCGAACTCGACGACTGGGAGCAGCTGCGGGACGCCGGCGCCGCGATCAAGAGGCGCACCTCGCGGCACCTGGACCGCTACCTGGTGCAGTTGGAGGCATCCGTCACCGCGGCGGGCGGCATCGTGCACTGGGCCGCCGACGCGGCCGAGGCCAACCGCATCGTCACCGAACTGGTGCTCGCGACCGGCGAGCGCGAGGTGGTGAAGGTGAAGTCGATGGCCACCCAGGAGATCGGGCTGAACGAACACCTGACCGAAGCCGGCATCAACGCCTACGAGACCGACCTGGCCGAGCTGATCGTCCAACTCGGCGACGACCGGCCCTCGCACATCCTCGTCCCCGCGATCCACCGGAACCGCACCGAGATCCGCGACCTGTTCGCCGCCGAGATGCGCCACTGGGGGCGGCCCGCTCCCGAGGGCCTGACCGACGAACCGGCGGACCTCGCGGAGGCGGCCCGCCGCCATCTGCGGAGCAGGTTCCTCACCGCCAAGGTGGCCGTCTCGGGGGCCAACTTCGCCGTCGCCGACACCGGTACGGTCGTCGTCGTGGAGTCCGAGGGCAACGGCCGGATGTGCCTGACCCTCCCCGAGACGCTGATCACCGTCATGGGCCTCGAAAAGGTCGTCCCCACCTGGTCCGACCTGGAGGTCTTCCTCCAGCTGCTGCCGCGCTCCTCCACCGGCGAGCGGATGAACCCCTACACCTCCACCTGGACCGGCACCACCGACGGCGACGGCCCGCGGACCTTCCACCTGGTCCTGCTCGACAACGGCCGCACCGACACCCTCGCCGACCGGGTCGGACGGCAGGCCTTGGCGTGCATCCGCTGCTCCGCCTGCCTCAACGTCTGCCCGGTCTTCGAGCGCACCGGCGGCCACGCCTACGGCTCCGTCTACCCGGGCCCGATCGGTGCCGTCCTCACCCCCCAGCTCGTCGGCGTCGAGAACGCCGCGAGCCTGCCGTTCGCCTCCACCCTCTGCGGGGCCTGCTACGACGCCTGCCCCGTGAAGATCGACATCCCGGAGGTGCTCGTCCACCTGCGGGCCGAGGTCGTCGAGAGCGGGACGGGCGGTGCGGAGGCGCCGGCCATGAGGGCGGCCGCCGCCGTCCTCGGCTCCCCACGACTGCTCGGCGCCGCCCAGAAGGCCGCCGCCCTCGGTGGCCGGGCCCTCGCCCGCCACGGCCGCATCGGCCGGCTGCCGGGCCCGCTGCGCGGCTGGTCCGACACCCGCGACACCCCCGTGCCCCCGGCCGAGTCCTTCCGGACCTGGTGGCGCAAGAACCGGGAAGGCGAACGATGAGCAGCCGTGAAACAGTCCTCGGCCGCATCCGGGCCGCCCTCGCCGACGTCCCCGCCGGCGAGGACCCGGACGACGTCCCGGTGCCCCGGGCCTACCGCCGCCGCCACACCGAACCGGGCGAGGACGTCGTCGCCCTGTTCGCCGAGCGGGTCGCCGACTACCGCGCCACCGTCACCCGCACCGACCGGGCGGGCCTGCCGGCCGCCATCGCCTCCGCCCTCACCGCCCGCGCCGCCGTCCGTCTGGCGCTGCCCGACGGCTTCCCCGTCGAGCTGCTGCCGCCCGGCGACTGGCAGTGGCACCCGGAACCGCTGGACGTTCCCGAGCTGGACGCCCTGGACGGCGCCGTCACCCTCGCCGCCGCCGGCATCGCCGTCACCGGGACCGTCGTCCTGGACACCGGCCCCGGCCAGGGCCGCCGTGCGCTCACCCTGGTCCCCGACTACCACCTGTGCGTCATCCGGGCCGGCCAGATCGCCGACGACGTCCCAGAGGCCCTCGCCCGCCTCGATCCGACGCTCCCGCTGACCTTCGTCTCGGGCCCGTCCGCCACCAGCGACATCGAACTCGACCGGGTCGAGGGCGTGCACGGCCCCCGCACCCTGCACGTCATCATCGTCGACCCCACCCGACCGGACCCGGAGCCGTCATGAGGATCGCCCTGCACACCCGCGTCCGCGAGGACCGGATCGAGGAGTACGAGGCCGCCCACCGCGCGGTGCCCGCCGAACTCACCGCCGCCATCCGCGCCGCCGGCGTCAACTCCTGGACCATCTGGCGCAGCGGCTGCGAGCTGTTCCACCTGCTCGAATGCGAGGACTACGCCCGGCTGCTCGGCGAACTGGAGCGCCTTCCGGTCAACGTCGCCTGGCAGGCGCGGATGGGCGAACTCCTCGACGTCGCGCACGACTACGGTGAGGGCGGTGCCGCGGCCGGGCTCCGGGCGGTGTGGGAGCTGTGACCGGCCCCGGGACCGTCGACGCGCACCACCACCTCTGGAACCTCGCGGCGAGGCCCCAGCCCTGGATCACCGGTGCGGCCCTCGCCCCGCTCGCCCGCTCCTTCCACGTCGAGGACCTGGCTCCGCGGGCCCGCGCCGCCGGTGTGAGCGCCACCGTCGTCGTCCAGACCGTCTGCGTCCCCGGGGAGACCTCCGAGCTGCTGGCCCTCGCCGCCGGCGGCGGCCTGGTCGCCGGCGTCGTCGGCTGGACCGACCTCACCGCCCCCGACGTCGCCGACGCGCTCGCCGCCCTGCGTGAACGACCAGGCGGCGACCGGCTGGTGGGCATCCGGCACCAGGTCCAGGAGGAGCCCGACCCGGGCTGGCTGCTGCGGCCCGACGTGCACCGCGGGCTACGCGCGGTCGCCGGGGCGGGCCTCGCCTACGACCTGGTCGTCAGGCCGCACCAGCTGCCCGCCGCCACCGCCGCGGCCGCCCGGATGCCCGGTCTGACGTTCGTCCTCGACCACCTGGGCAAGCCGCCGATCGCCACCGGGGCGCTCGAACCCTGGGCGGGGCACGTACGCCGTCTGGCCGCCCTGCCCAACACCGTGTGCAAGCTGTCCGGCCTGGTCACCGAGGCCGCGCCCGGCCGCTGGGGGAGCGAGCACCTCGGGCCGTACGCCGACACCGTCCTCGACGCCTTCGGCCCGCGGCGGCTGCTCTTCGGTTCCGACTGGCCGGTGTGCACCCTTCGGGCCGGCTACTCCGACGTCGTGCGGACCGCCGAGCAGCTCGTGGCCGGGCTGAGTCCGGGCGAGCGGGACGCGGTGTTCCGGCGCAACGCGGTCCTGGTCTACGGCCTCGACGTACCCGTTCCGGGCGTCACCGCCACCTGAACCGGGGCCCGCGCCGCCGCCCGTGACACCGGCCGCCCGTGACACCGGCCGCAGGTGCCACCCTGCCGCGGCCGACGGACCCCGGGCCGGGAGGGGCGGGGTGACTATGCTGTGACGATCAGGACCAGGGAGGCAACACCGTGCCCGTCACCGACGAGGCGATCGAGAAGATCAAGGCCATGATCGTCAGCGGTGAGCTGCGGCCGGGCGCGCGGCTGCCCAAGGAGGCCGACCTCGCCGAGCGGCTCGGCCTGTCACGCAACTCCCTACGCGAGGCGGTCAAGGCGCTCTCGCTGATCAGGGTGCTGGACGTGCGCCAGGGCGACGGCACATACGTGACCAGCCTTGAGCCGCACCTGCTGCTGGACGCGCTCGGCTTCGTCCTCGACTTCCACCAGGACGACACGGTGCTGGACTTCCTGGAGGTCCGCCGCATCCTGGAGCCCGCCGCCGCGGCCATGGCCGCCCGAGTGATGTCCGAGCAGGACATCACCGCCCTGGGCGAGGTGCTGGAAGGCCTGCGCGACGACTCGGCGCTGGAGGAGCTGATCGACAACGACGTCGAGTTCCACCGCCGGATCGCGGCAGGCTCGGGCAACTCCGTGCTCTGCTCGCTCATCGACGGGCTGTCCGGCCCGACCGCGCGGGCCCGGACCTGGCGCGGCCTCACCGAGGAGGGCGCCGTCGCCCGGACCCGCGAGCAGCACCGCGCCATCTTCGACGCCATCGCCGGCCGTCGCCCCGACGTCGCGCACGCCTGGGCCACGATCCACGTGGCCGGCGTCGAGCAGTGGCTACGCAACATCCTCGGCGCCCCCGGGTCCGCACTCGGCTGACGGGCCGCCGATCCGCCCGGCCGCCGATCCGCCGGCCACCCCACGCGGGCCCGTGCGACAGGCGTGTCCGTCCTGCGAACAGAGCCGTCCACCACGGGCCTGTCACGGCTGCCGGCGAGTGCCTGGCGTCGTTCCCCGGTGGTGAACGGATCGCCCTTGCGCGGCTGCCGGCCCGTACGGTCCTCGCCGCAGACTCCGGGGTGGAGGACCTACTGGTCGAGCACCTCACGGCCGAGCACCGGGCGCCGCACCACCGGATCGGCGACGAGCGAGTCCACGTCCTCCTGCACCCCCTCAAGCCGGAGGAGGCCGCCGTCGCCACGTGACGGGTCCCGCTGGTGCGGCACCGGGGGGAGGTAGGACGGGGCGCCCGTCCCGTCCTGCTGGAGCGAGACCGTCCGCGTAGGCGCGGGGATCGAGATGCCTTCCGTCCGGTACCGCTGGTGGAGGCGCTTGATGAACTCGTGCTTGATCCGGTACTGGTCGCTGAACTCGCCGACACCCAGGATCACCGTGAAGTTGATCCTTGAGTCCGCGAAGGTGTGGAAGCGGACGGCGGCCTCGTGGTCGGGCACGCCGCCGCTGATGTCAGCCATCACACTGTCGACGACGTCGAGGGTGACTCTCTCCACGTGCTCCAGGTCGCTGTCGTATCCGACCCCGACCTGGACCAGGATCGACAGCTTCTGCTCGGGCTGCGAGTAGTTCGTCATGTTCGTCCGCGCCAGGCGGCCGTTGGGGATGATCACCAGGTTGTTCGACAGGTTGCGCACCACGCTGTTGCGCCAGTTGATGTCGACGACGTACCCCTCCTCCCCGCTGGTGAGCCGGATGTAGTCACCCGGCTGGACCGTCTTGGAAGCGAGGATGTGCACACCCGCGAAGAGGTTGGCGAGGGTGTCCTGCAACGCCAGCGCGACCGCGAGACCGCCCACGCCGAGGGCGGTGACCAGCGGGGCGATGGACACCCCGAGGGTCTCCAGGGCCACGAGGACGCCCATCGACAGCACCACGATCCGGGTGATGTTGACGAAGATGGACGCGGATGCCGCGACACCCGTTCGAGAGGCGGCCACGGACTGCACCAGCCCGGCCACCACCCGGGCCGCGCTGAGCGTCGCGATGACGATGAACACGGCCATCAGCGACTGATCGACCAGTCCCCCAGTCCGCGCGGTGAGCGGAAGCGCCGAAGCGGCCACCGCGACCCCGGCGAGCACGGCTGCCCAGGGAACGATGGTGCGCAGCGCGTCGACGATGACGTCGTCACCGCTCCATTTGGTCCTGGTCGCGTGTTTGCCCAGCCATTTCATCAGGGCCCGCAGCAGGAGACCGGCCGTGCAGCCGGAGGCCAGCGTGATGCCGGCCACCACCCAGTCGTGCAGGACCAGGTCCCGGGTCACCGCGCCGCTTCCCCTGCGTGGGGAGGGAGGGAACGGGCCGTCGCCGGCCGCTGTATGTGTTGTGTCGTCACCCTGTTGCCTGTCAGATCGTTCTGTTCATAGCCACGTCGGAGCGGATGTACGCATTCCGAACGGACTGCCATCCTGCCCCATGGGCAGGCCGCAGCTACGAGCAGCCCGCCGTGCAGCCGGTCGACCGCGCCCTGCCCGCCCGACGAACGGCCGACGAACGGCCGACGATCACCAGAACCGAGCGCCGGTCGGGCCCGGGGGCTCCCCCGCGCCATGGGAAACGGTCGGCGGAAGGTCGCTACGCCGGCGCCAGCTCGAGCGCTCGGCCCGCCGGGGACGACCCGCCCGCCGCTCCGCGGCGGTGCTGAGACCCGGGGCGTGCGTGCCGGTGTGCGGCCGCCGCCGCGGGGCCATCCCCGCAGGCGCGGCGAGCAGGAGGCTGCTGTGGTCAGTTCGCGTCCTCGGCAAGCACCAGGACCAACTCCTCCCGTTTGACGTCGACCTCCCTTGCCGCACGTCCGAGAGTCCGAGCCGGGGAAGGGGCGCCACCGATGGAGAGGTTCACCCGCAGCAGTTCCTCCACGCCCGCGCCGACCAGGTCGCGGCGGGCCCGCGGCAAGCTGTTGATCGCACGCTCCACGGTGTTGCGCTTCGTCGTCACAGGTGGGAGACCAGCATCCATACGGCAATGGCGAGGAACGCGATCCCGACCACACGCTGCATCAGGTAACCCCTGCGCGTGGGCTCACCGGCATCAGGGTCCTTCACCCACCCCCGCTGGAGCCGCCGGTTCATCCCCCACAGGAGCTGTGGCCGCAGTACCTGAAGAAGCCCCATCGCGAACACCGCGCACGCCACCATGATGAACATCCGTCCTCCTCGTCTGGCCACCGCGGGCGTTCCTCTCACCTGACACCCGCTCATCCAGCGGCTGCCCTCACAGCCTCGCCTGAACCAGGGTCTGCAACCCGCGGTGCGCCACCACCCGGCTGTCCGGCATCGCGGTGGGCGACCTCGGCGGCGACATCGGCTCCGGGCTCACACTGACCCCCGCCCCGCACCGACCTCGGACGGCACCACCGGCTGGCTCCTCCCTCGGTCCCCTACCAGACGGCCGACCAGGGCAACCGCGTCCCCGGTCGACCGCCTCCGCCGGCCGGCTCGTCCCGCTCCGTGGTCACGTCGTCCTCCCTGCCCCCGTGACCGACCCGGTGGCCGGCGACGTGGAGCCTGGCCGATACACGGTTCCGCCGAGGCTTCAGCGAAGGAATATCGCACGCCCGAAATGACGCTCCCCGCCAATCGGAGCCGACACCTCGACCACCGCCAAGCCCCGCGCCTACGCCACCGACCTTACCCACTCCCAGCTGATCGCCGTCTCCGCCGCCTCCAACCGCAGCAAGGGCGACAAGTTTCGGCCGCCGCTCTACGGGGGGACGGCCGTCCACATCCCCTGGACCTGGGCGAACCGTTTGCGGGCGAGAACTTGACCGGCCGTCTGAGCGGCGTATCGACCGTCGGTTAAGCGTCCTCACCAGGCCGACGCCAACCGCACAGGACGGCCCCGGCTCCTCTTGATTGACCGTCTCCCAGGCCTACCTTCCGGTGCCAAGGACCGCCGAGACGGCCCGGGTCAGCACCAGCCAGGTGCCCCGCAGCCCCCGCCCGGGCACAGTGAGTGGCAGGAACGCTCGGACCATGTTCCCGTTCGCTCGCCCATGGTCTCTGCCCCGCCGGACTTCGTGGAAAGGGGTCAGTCGTCCGCGGATGACTGACCCCTCTCGTCCCGGGCGGTTCGCGTGAGTTGCCGCGGAGCAGCTTTCCTCACGGCCACGCGAGTGCCGGTGCGACGACGTACGGACGCGGCCATCCACTCCGGTTCGCGATACATCGGAGCCGCGAGGCCACGCAGGCCGCCTGTTGGCCCTCGGACGCACGGGTAGCCTGCTCAGCACCCGGGGTACTGACCGGCCGAGGAAGTGGATCAGCTGGTGACCGCTGCGGCGGAGAGCGCGGAGATGCCGCCATTGCCGTCCAGCAGGCTGGCGCCGGTCCAGGAGCCGTCGGTGTTGCGCTGGTTGTCGTACACGTTGCCGCTGACGAGGGTCTGGACGTGGAGGGTCCCGTCGGCGAGGCCGGCGGCGGAGACGGCGGCGATGTGCCCGTTCTGGTCGAGGAGGTTGGCGCCGGTCCAAGTGCCGTCGGTGTTGCGCTGGTTGTCGTACACGTTGCCGCTGACGAGGGTCTGGACGTGCAGGGTCCCGTCGGCGAGGCCGGCGGCGGAGACGGCAGCGATGTGCCCGTTCTGGTCGAGGAGGTTGGCGCCGGTCCAAGTGCCGTCGCGGTTGCGCTGGTTGTCGAAGACCTTGCCGTCAGCGATGGTCTGGACGTGCAGCGTCCCGCCGGTCAGCCCGACGGAGGAGACGGCCGAGATGCCGTCGCTGCCGTCCACCAGGTTCGCGCCCGTCCACGAGCCGTCGCGGTTGCGCTGGTTGTCGAAGACCTTGCCGTCAGCGACGGTCTGGACGTGCAACGTCCCGTCGGTCAGCCCGACCGAGGAGACGGCCGAGATGCCGCCGCTGCCGTCCACCAGGTTCGCGCCCGTCCACGAGCCGTCGCGGTTGCGCTGATTGTCGAAGACCTTGCCGCCGGCCAGGGTCTGGACATGGAACGTACCGTCGGTGAGCGCCGCGGTGGCGACCTGGGTGATACCGCCGTTGCCGTCCAGCAGTGCCACGCCGTCCCAGGTGCCGGTGGTCCGCCGCTGATTGTCGTAGACGCTGCCGCCGGCCACCGTGTCCACCCGCAGCGGGTAGGGGTCGGTGCGGTCGATACCGAGACCGTTCGAGCGACCGCAGTTCGGCCAGGCCCCCGGGCCCTGGCCGGCAAGCACCCGCTCGGCGACGGTGATCTGCTGCCGCACCGTGGCCTGGTTGGCGTAGGGCGCGTACTGTCGGCCGCCGTAGGCGTTCCATGTACTCGCGGAGAACTGGAGGCCGCCGTAGTAGGTGGTCCCGCTGGACGTCATGTGGACGATGGTCCAGTTGTTGCCGCTCTCGCAGGCGGCGACCTTCGTCCAGGTGCTGACCGATGCCGCCCACCCAGGCTCCGCTACCACGGTCTGGAGGAGGGCGCCGGATATCGCGGCGAGGCCGACGAGCGTGTGACGCGTACGGATGCGGCGGGACGCTGACCGGGTTCGGCTCCCATCCGGGTTCATGCCGGTCACGATCCGAGGCCGGCGGCGGAGACGGCGGTGATGGCGCCGTTCTGGTCGAGGGTGTTGGCGCCGGTCCAAGTGCCGTCGGTGTTGCGCTGGTTGTCGTACACGTTGCCGCTGACGAGGGTCTGGACGTGCAGGGTCCCGTCGGCGAGGCCGGCGGCGGAGACGGCGGCGATGTGGCCGTTGCCGTCGAGGAGGTTGGCGCCGGTCCAGGAACCGTCGGGGTTGCGCTGGTTGTCGAAGACCTTGCCGTCAGCGACGGTCTGGACGTGCAGGGTCCCGTCGCTGAGGCGCGCGGAGGAGACGGCCGAGATGCTGCCGCTGCCGTCCACCAGGTTCGCGCCCGTCCACGAGCCGTCGCGGTTGCGCTGGTTGTCGAAGACCTTGCCGTCAGCGATGGTCTGGACGTGCAGCGTCCCGTCGGTCAGCCCGACCGAGGAGACGGCCGAGATGCCGCCGCTGCCGTCCACCAGGTTCGCGCCCGTCCACGAGCCGTCGCGGTTGCGCTGATTGTCGAAGACCTTGCCGCCGGCCAGGGTCTGGACATGGAACGTACCGTCGGTGAGCGCCGCGGTGGCGACCTGGGTGATACCGCCGTTGCCGTCCAGCAGTGCCACGCCGTCCCAGGAACCGTCCGAGTTCCGCTGATTGTCGTAAACGCTGCCGCCGGCCACCGTATCCACCCGCATGGTGCCGGTGCCGCCGGAGCCGGTGATCTTCTTGTACCGCAGCCCCACGTAGTTTCCCGCCGGGTGGCCGTCGATGGAGCCGCTGTAGACGTTGGCCTGCTCCAGCGAGGTGGGCACGCCCCGCCGGTGCTCGGCGTAGTACTTGAACGTCCCTGCGGACTTGTCGATCCAACCCGCGAACAGCACCGCGTGTCCGTCGCCATCGTCGTTGAGGGCGTCGCCCGGCAGGAGGGTGGACTTGTCGGTGACCTTGGTGGACACGTTCGGCAGGCTGCTCGTGGTCAGGCTGCTGGTGAGCTGCCAGGCCATCGAGATGAGCCCCGAGCAGTCCTCACGGTAGCGGCCGCCGGTGGCCTCGTCGGCCCACCAGCCGTAGGGCGGGGTGAGGCCGTTCGGACTGTACGGCACCCGCTGGTCGGCCCAGTCCTGAGCCCGGGCGATCGCCTGCTGCCGGGTCACCGGGCCGCCCGGCGCCGCCCAGCGGCCGATGGAGCCGGTTGAGGTGACCGGCTCACCGTAGGAGACGACCGTATCGGCGGCCGCCGGGGTGGCGGCGAGCAGGGACGCGCCGATCACGATCGACGCGACTCCCCCGACGGTGGAGCGGGAGAACGGACGGGCGAAGATGAGCTTGAGCATGGAGTGTCGGCTCCTCGGAGAATCGGGAAGCGCCTCTGGGGGCGCACACCGTGATCCTCCGAGAGCCCGATCACCGCCCGATCACCGCGCGATCACGCCCGCCGGTACAGTGGCCGCCAGGGCGCCGGGCACGGCCAGGACGGTGCTCGAACCGGCGCCCGCGACTGCCGCGCGCTCCCGGGCGAGCTCGCGGGCGAAGGCCCGGACCAGTTCGTGCGTCGTGTAGCGGCCGCGGCCACATTCCTCCGCCAGGGCCACCTCGGCGAGCCGGTTGAGCACCCGGTCGGCGTGGTTGTCGTCGGTGTCCAGCAGACGGGCGACCGCCGGTGCGGTGTAGGCCGGCAGGTCGACCGAGCCCATCCGCAACAGGGCGGCGGCGGCGGCGTTGTCCAGCGGACGGCCGTTTTCGCAGAGCCAGTCATAGGTGACGCGCAGCGACTGCCGCACACTGAGGTCGTCGTGCTCCAGCCCGTCCAGGCGCTGGTCGAGCAGGGTGAGCTCCTCGACCAGCGCGGTGATACCCAGGGCGCGGCGGGCCGCCAGCCGGGCCGCCGCGATCCGCAGGGCGAGCGGGAGCCGCGTGCAGAGTTCCACCAGCCGTGCTGCTGCGGGCGAGTCCAGCTCGCCGTGCGCACGGCCGGACGCACGGCCGACGAGGTCGAGGGCGTCCGGCAACGGAAGCGGTCCCAGCCGGAGCTTGGCCGCGCTGTCCAGCGCCGTCAGTGAGAGCCGGCTCGTGACGAGGACGGCGCACCCGGGGCCGGAGGGCAGCAGGGGGCGGACCTGGGCCGCGCAGGCCGCGCTGTCCAGGACGAGCAGGGCGCGGCGCTCTACGAGCGTGCTGCGCAGCAGTGCGGCCGCGGCGTCGACGTCCTCCGGGATCCGCCCCGGCGGGTGGCCGAGGTCGTGCAGCAGGGCGGCGAGCGCCTGCGCAGGGTGGAGCGGCCACCGGCCGGTCGTGGAGCCGAGCAGGTTGACGTACAACTGTCCGTCGGGGAATTGCTCCTGCAGGAGCTGGGCGGTGCGCAGCGCGAGGGCCGTCTTGCCGGCGCCGGCCATGCCGCTCACCACAGCGACCCTCCCCTGCTCGGCAGGTGTGGTGAGGGCGGCGCACAGGCCCGCGACCTCGGATTCGCGTCCGGTGAAGTGCGAGGGGCACGGTGGAATTTGGGAGGGCCGTGTCCGGCTGTGGCGTGATTCGGCGGGTGCCTCCGCCGCGGCGGACCGCCGCGGGCGGGGTACGGTGCCGCCGGTCTGGAGGACCTCCTGATGGATCCGCTGGAGGGCGGGTCCGGGGTCGATCCCGAGCTGGTCCACCAGGGCGGAGCGCAGTCCCTGGTAGGCCGCCAGGGCCTCGGCGCGCAGGCCGCTCCGGTGCAGGGCCCGCATCAGCTGGCCGTGGAAGGTCTCGCGGAGCGGGTGCTCGTGGGCCAGCCGAGTGAGCCCGGAGACCAGGCCCTGGTGGCGACCGAGTTCCAACTCGGCCTCGTGGTACCACTCCAGGGCCTCCAGTCGGGCCTCGCCGAGGCGGTGAACCTCGGCCCGCAGGTCCGGGCCGAGCGGGCCCAGGTTGCTCAGCGGGGTACCGCGCCACAGACCGAGCGCGGCCCCTGTGCGGTCGGCCACCTGCTGCCAGTCCCCCTTGAGCCGGGCCGCACGGGCCTGCCGGAGTTCGCCCGAGAACTCGGCGGCGTCGAGTTCGCCCGGGCCGACGGTGAGCTCGTAGCCAGGCGGTACGGTGCGCAGCCGGGTCCGCCCGTCCGGGCCGAGCAGGCGTCGCAGCCGGGCGACGTGGTTGGCCAGGGACGAGGCCGCCGAGGCGGGCGCGGCACCGTCCCAGACGGCGGAGGCGAGACGGTGCACCGAGAGGGGCCGGTTGGGCTCGACCAGCAGAGCGGCGAGCAGCGCCCCGGTTCGCGCGCCCTGGAAGGCGGTAGCGGTGGTTTCCTGACGGAGTTCCAGAGGGCCGAGGATCGCAAAGCGCAAGGCGGTGGCTGCCTCTCCGTCACGGGTCAATGATACCAACCTCCTTGGTATCCCGGCGGCCGCCGGAGCGGCAACGCGTTCTCGTGTGAGGATCACCACCCTGGCTGCACTCACGCCAGGGGCGGCGCAGGTCTGCGGCCAGCGGGCGGGCCAGGCGAGACTGGGTGTGGGCGACGACGACCAGCCAGGTCCACAGGTCGGCGGTGTCCGGTGCGCGGAAGTGCGGCGCGATCCAGCGGAGGGCGCCCTTGAGCAGGCGAAACGCGGGCTCAAAGTCGAATCCGCGCAGGAAGGTGCGCCGTCTCCGGTCCACGTGTGCGGTGTCGATGCCGGTGGCCGAGGAGCACAGCC
Source organism: Kitasatospora sp. NPDC001603 (assembly GCF_040298365.1). Classification (NCBI taxonomy): domain Bacteria; kingdom Bacillati; phylum Actinomycetota; class Actinomycetes; order Kitasatosporales; family Streptomycetaceae; genus Kitasatospora; species Kitasatospora sp. NPDC001603. The sequence goes on along the minus strand of NZ_JBEPAA010000054.1, from coordinate 22,331 downwards.
ACAGCGGCTTCGCTTCGCGTTCGCCAGGCCGGTGCTCGACCGGGAGGCGGACCAACGTGCCGTGGGTGATGGGGATTTCACCTTCGCCGTCGAGCCATGGGCCGTGTTCTTCTAGCCAGGGCCTGTCCGGTCGATCATGTTCGGAGGCAGATGAAACCCGTCCAGCCCCGGGCAGGATCAGCAATGGCGACTTCAGCGACTGCCCGGCCCCGGTCGGGACCGGGTCACCAGCACGACCGCGGGTCTTGTACGTGCTCTGGTGAGTGCCGGTCCTCGCCCCTGCCCAGGCCGGTCTGGACCAGGAAGCCGGGGTCCACTTCCCACGGCGGGGCAGCAATGTGCACCCGCTGGGTGCCGGGGATGCCCACCTCGACGAGGACCCCGTCGCGGAACATCCACAGACCGAACAGGTCGTCGTCCTCGTCGTGGAGCATGACCTGCACGCAGGCGGGCTCGTTCCACGGCAGGGACTCCAGGTCCTTGAGTACCCCGCGGCGCCGGTTCCACCGCTCGAACTCGATGTGCCAACCCCCAACAAACCAGGGAATCCGCACGAAGCAGCCGTGCCAGGTGCGGGCCTCGTCCGGCCGCGTCAGCGGCTCCATCACCTCGTCCTCGTACCGCGCCAACACGATGACCTGCGCCATTCTGCTCATACCCAGATATCACACCGTGCCGGGTACCGAGGCAATCGATTTGAGACCCCGAGCCGTCGGGGCTCCTTCCGTACGCGGAGTCCGCCGCATGGGCAGCGGCCGTTCTCCGGCTTCTTCGTGACTCGACATCTCGAAGCGTGGAGAACGGCCACCTTCGCTGTCCCGGGAAGAACCGCAGATCAGCAGGTCGACTGACCAGTGGGGTTGAACAACGAGCTCAGGCGGGTGTGGCCGGCTTCCTGCCGCGCCGGGCGCCGAGGAGAGCGCACCGGAACAGGATCAGCAGGGCGGCCGCGGCGGCGAGTGGGGCGAGCAGGCAGGTGGCGGGCAGGTCCTCGTCCGGGTAGGGGTCGCCCACACCACGCGCGCTGTCGCCGGGTCGCCGGCGGCCACCTCCAGCGGGGCGCTCACCCCGACGGCCGGATGTGCGACGCGCTCGAGGCCGAGGGTTGCCGTCGAGTAGTCGCGATCGCCCACCCGGTAGGTGACCTGGTAGTCCCTGCCGCGCTTTCGGGGGATCGCGGAGGTGATCGTTCCGTTCACCCTGAGCGGCTTGTCATCGATGAGGCTCCCGGCCCGCTCGCCCAGCGGCCGCGAGGGAGCAGCGCGGCCGCCGGTCGCCAACCCGTCGGCCCTGTGGTCGCCGTGCCGGTCGCCAGCGTGCCGGAGGGGTGGATCGCCGGGCTCGCGGCCGGTGGCATCGCCCTGGACGACCCGGCCGTCCATCACTTGTTGACGGCCTGTCTACGCGCGCTGCCCAGCGTCCTTCCCTGTGCCGGCCCGATTCCGGGCCGGCACCGAAAGGGAGAACCCCCGTGCTGCGCGGGACCCGCGCTCTGCTGACCGGTTCGGTCGCCGTCCTGGCCCTCAGCCTCACCTCGACCACCTTCACCGCCGACGCCGCCGGTGACCAGAGCGGCATCGACGCCTGCGCCCGCGAGGCCCAGTGGGCGGGCTTCGCGAAGGACAAGTCCGGCGAGGGCCGCGACGACGACGCGATCTACGCGGTGGCGATCGCCATGGCCGAGTCCGGCTGCGACCGGCTGGCCGTCCACACCGACCTCCCCCACCGACCCCGACCCGGGCCCCAAGGAGCTCGGTGCCCGGCAGATTGATGAGCACTGGTACCCCGAGGTCCACGGCCACGACGCCGGGATCGTCACCGCCGAGAGCTGGCAGGACATGGGCCGGTCGGCACGAAAGGCCTTCAAGATCGACAACGGCGGCACCGGCCGGGGCTGGGCCTCGTGGGCGGCCTGGCACCTGGGCACCTGGGCACCTACCACCAGTACCTCGGCCAGGCACGGGACGCGGTCTACCGCGTCTGGCAGTGACGCCCCGCCCCCGCGTGACCACCGCGGGCCCCGCCCGGCCGAACCGGCTCGGCCCCGACCGGCAGACCGTCATTCGGACCGGTCCCCAACGACGAACTCCCCACCGCTACCCTTCCCCCCACCCGCGGACCGGCCCGCTACGGGCGGGCCGGTCCCCCCTGCTCATCCCCCAGAGGACGCCCATGTTCAAGGTCAACGAGTACTTCGACGGCACGGTGACGTCGATCGCCTTCACCACGGCGGACGGGCCGGCGACCGTCGGCGTCATGGCGCCCGGCGCGTACGGGTTCGGCACCGCGAAGCGCGAGATCATGCACGTGGTCTCCGGCGCCCTGACCGTCCGGCTGCCCGGCTCCGAGCAGTGGGAGACGTTCGAGGCCGGCGAGCGGTTCGACGTACCGGCCGACAGCGCGTTCCAGGTCAAGGCCGACGTCGAGACCGCCTACCTCTGCGAGTACCGCGACTGATTCCGGCCGCGCGGCCCGCCGGTGCGCCCAGCACGGGCGCCGCGCCGGGCACGGGGGGAACACGCCCGTCGCGGCGGCGTCAGGCCGGCGCGGCGCCGGTGCCGGTCACCATGGGGAGGGTGCGGCCGTCCGGGGTGGTGAGGGCCACCAGCCACTGCTCCGGCGGCGGTTGGCCGGGAAGGGCGTCGAGGCGCAGTTCGGGCCCGGCACCGGCGATGGACGGCGGGGTGGACGGCGTCGGGCCAGTCGGGTCAGCCGGCCCGGCCGCCGTGGTGGCGGCGGACAGCGTCCAGGGCGCCGCGGCCGGGTGCGTGGCCGGCACCGTGACGGCGAGACTCGCGGTGCCGTCGCCGTGCGTGGTGTAGACGGGTACGACGGCCGGGAGCGGCTGGGGCGCGGCTACCCCGCGGGGCTCGGAGGGCGGGCTCCACACACCCGGCCGGGCGACCGTGGCGGGCGCCCCGAAGGTCTGGGCGAACGCGCCGGCGACCGGCTCGGCGCCCGGCCGGTAGGTGGGCTCGGCGGGCCAGGCCGCCTGGCAGGTGTAGCGCAGCGGCGCCCAGGCCGGGGTGCCGGGCGGCAGGGTGTCGGCGAGTTCGCCGGTCCACCGCCAGCCGTCGGCCGGGTTGTCGGGCGGCTCCGGGCGCATGTCGACCGTGGCGAGCACCGGCCAGGCGGCGGGCGCGCCACCGGCTGCGGACCGGCGCACCCGGACGAGCGGGGCGGCCTCCCCGCCCGGACCGAGCCGTCGGGCGATCGGCGGCGCGGTCCCCCCGCCGGCCGACCGGTCACCGGGGAAGGCGACCGACACCCTCAGCCGGACGGTGCGGCCGTCCGGGTCGAGGGCGGCGGTGAGCAGCGGGGCGGGGGGCGCGTCGGTCAGGGGGACGGCGACGACGCAGCCGCCCCGCCGGTCCCGGGGCGCCTCCAGCCCGGCGGCGCTCACCGGTGCGAGCTGCAGGGCCCGCAGCGACTCCAGCCGCCCGGGGAGCGGGCAGCGGATCCGCAGCCGTCCGTCGGTCTCGGTCACCGTCGCCTCGGTGGCCCGGGCCATCGGGGTCTGTCCGGCGGCGGTGTCGTCCCGGAGCCTCTCGGCGCGCTGCCAGCGGGGTTGTCCGGCGGCCCCGGCGGTGCCCGGGCTCTGTTCCTCGCCCGTGTACAGCCGCCAGGTGGTGCCGGCCGGAGCGCCGGCCGGCCGGTCGGTCCAGAGGTCCAGCTCGGCGAAGCCGTCCGGCCGGCGGTCGCCGCTGAAGAGGATCACCTCGCCGCGCAGGGGGCTGGTGTAGGGGCGCGGGTCGTGGACGGTCAGGCCGGCGGGCGTGGAGGTCGTGGTGCCGTCCTGGTAGGTGGCGGTGACGGTGCAGGAGAGCTCCAGGCTGGTACCGGGGGTGGTCGGCGGTGCGGCGACGTCGGCCGTCCACAGCCCGTCGGCCAGCTTGCTCAGGATGAACGGGCTTGGCGTGCCGGTGAGTTCGGCTTCTACCGAGCTGATCGGGGCGCCGCCGGCCAGGGGTGCGTTGAGGGTCGCCCGGACGGTGACGGTGCCCGGGCTCGCGGGGGCGTCGTCGGCGGGGACGGCGAGTGCCTGGGCGTAGTCGAGGGCGGCCGCGGGAACGGCCGGGTCGGGCCGGGTGGGCTGCTGGACGTCGCCCGAGCAGCCGAAGTCCGACCAGCGGCCCCACGGGTCGGCCGTGGCGACCAGCCAGCGCGCGCTGCCCGCCGGGCAGTCGGTGTCGGTGACGAGGGCGGCCCCGGTGCCCGGTCCGGCGGACGCCGCGATGATCGGTTGCCGATCGGGCCCGGTGTCGTCGGTTACCGGGTTGAGCCACGTGCCGGGCTCGCGCCTGACCGCGAGCGGGCCGGCCACGGCGTTCCGTACGGTGAGGGAGACCGTCCGGGTGCCGTCGGGTGCGCCGGCCGCGTCCTGGGCCGGGTTCCACCGGGTGAGGTCGGCCACGGCGTCGACCTCGGGCGGGTCGGGCGGGTCGGGGGGCGGCGTCGCGACGGCGATCGTCCAGAGGCTGACCAGCCGTTGTCCGCCCGCCTCCAGTTCCTTGGCCTTTCCGAGCAGGTCCTTCGCCGTGTGGGCCTGGTACAGGGCCTTTCTGAACGCCTGCTCCATCGGATCCGCCGCGTCCGGCAGCAGCCGCAGCAGCAGGGCGTTGCGCTCCGTCGGCGCGATCGCGAACAGCGCGGCGACGGCGAAGCAGCCGACCAGCTCCCGGCCGACGAGCGGCACCGGGTCCGCGTCCAGGGTGGTGGCGAAGCCCCACCAGCGGGCCACGGCCGGGTCGGTGGCGGCCGCCCAGAGCGGGAGCGAGAGGTCGGCGTCGACCGTGACCTCCTTCTGGTCAGCGCCCGCGCCGGACAGCGACAGCGAGGTGAGCGGCGCGAGCGAGGGCGGTGACGCATGGGCGTCCCGCGCCCAGAGTCTGCCGATGTCGGCCTCCAGGTGCCGGGCCGCGGCGGCGGCGCGCTCCACCGGGTCCTCCGGCGCCGGGTCGTACGGCGGCGCGGCGCTGTCGGGAACCCCGCGGCGCACCCGGGCCTCGCTGTCCGCGGAGTGGTACGCGCGATCGGCACCGCACCACCAGAGGCCCTCCGGCAGAGCGGCGCCGATCGCGTCGACCGGCGGGGCGCCCAGCCAGGCCGGGGGTGTGACCACCGCGCCCTCGACCCGCGGCCCGGACCGGAAGGACGCCAGGCCCAGGTCGGTGGACGGCCCCTGGTAGCGCAGCCCCGGCAGCGGCACCCGGGCCACGAACGGGCGGCGGGTGAACGGGGGCCGCCCGGTGCACCCGGGCCCCGGGCGTCCGGCGGCGTCCACGAGGGTGACGGTGCGGTCGGGGCCGCCCCACGCGCCGACCAGCAGGCCCTGCGCGCCCGTGCCGGTGAAGCACCGGGAGCCGTCGGGCAACTCCGCGGGCAAGGGGTCGGCGGACAGCGTCGCGCTCCCGGCCCGCCAGACGGTGAACGGGCAGACCGGGAAGCCGATCAGCGGGGAGGGGAACACCCGCAGGTGCACGCCGGGCGGCAGCCCCGCGCCGCTCGCCTCGTCCTGCGGGACGCTCACGCACTCCGCGGCGAGCAGCGCGGGGCTGACCCAGGCCGGTCCCGTGGTCATGGCCACACCTCCAGGGCGAGCGTCGGCACCGTGGCAGGCGCGGGGAGAACGAGGGTCGCCAAGTGGCTGACCCAGTCGGCCTTCTCCGGTGCGCGTTCCTGCCAGGTGAGGGTGAGCGGACCGGCCGGGGCGGGGGCGGGCGGCACGCACAGCGCCGCGGTGGTGGCGCGGTCGGTGCGGGTGACGAACCCGGTGAGGACGGGGTCCTTCAGCCGACCCGCGCGCACCAGGGGTTCGGCGGCCTCCAGCAGCACCCCGCCGACGGCGTGTCCGCCCGCGCCGTCGGGCACCCACAGCACGGTGGTGCGGGCCCAGGTGTCCAGTGGGCCCGGGTCGGCACCGGCCCGGTCGAGGGCGGCGCGCAGGGCGCCGTCGCTGTCCTCGCCCGGGTCGGTGGGGGCGGTGTGGACGACGAGGTGCTGCACGGCGTCCACCGGGCCGCCGAAGCCGAGGTCCTCGAACATTCCGGGCGCGTCGGCCCAGTGGCTGGTCCGGAAGGAGACGTGCGGCAGGGGGGTCCGCACCCGGTCGGGCTGGGCCGTGTCCGTTCGGAGTTCGGCCACGGCGGCCAGGTCGTAGCAGGCGTCGGGGACCAGGACCGCCTGCACCGCCAGATCGGCGGCGGTGACGGGCCATGCGCAGGCCGACAGGACGGTGTCGGTCACGCCGTGCCGATCGGCCGGATCCATCAGCCCGAACCGCGCCGACGGGGCCAGGCCACCGGTCAGCAGCTGCTTGAGGCGCGGGTCCTGGTTCTGCGCCCAGCTGGGCGGCGGGTCCTGCGGCTGCGCCCAGCTGGGCGGCGGGTCGGTCCGGGCGACTTCGAGACCGATGAGGTAGCCGTACAGGCGGGCGACGGTGGAGACGGTGTCGGTGGAGAAGGTGGCGACGAGCCGGTCCTCGTAGAACACCGGGGCGTCCCCGCCGGCCGAGTAGCCCTTGAGGTACCGGCCCAGCATGGCCGGGTGGAAGGTGCTGACGTCGCTGTGGAGCGTAGCCTCCGACGGGCGCGTCGCCTGGTGCTTGGCGATCCGGAAGCAGCGGCTCTCGGTACCGCCGGAGGTCTGCGGGCTGCCGTCGAGCGAGCCCGCCCAGGTGACGTCCAGCCGGTAGGTGGCGTCCTCGACGAACAGGTTGCCGAGCGCGAGGGCGCGTGACTTCTTCCGTTCGGCGATCGAGGCCTTGCCGGCGGCCCGGGCGTGGTCGACGGCGTCGGCGGCCACGGTGGTGACGCCGCCGATCGCCACCACGGCCAGCAGCGGACCGACTGGGCGGGCGGCCGGGACCAGCCCGTGGCGGACCGTCACGGTGGCCACGGGCGCGGGAGAGCCGTCGCCGGGCCGGTACTCGAAGACACCCAGGAGACCGCCGGACGTCTTCTGGGTGTCCGTCAGCGTCCAGTCCACCCGGGCCCGGTTGCCCGGCCGCTCGGTGAAGACCTCGACGCCCCGGAAGGACTCCGCGGTGTACCGGAGGACGAGCGTCGGCGCGACGCCGGTCCGCTCCCGCGGCACCAGCGGCGAGTCCAGGGCGAGGGTCGTCCGGGCCGGCCGCGGGCCCTCGCCCTCGAACGGGACGACCACCAGGTCGGCGAGCGGCAGCAGGCCGGGGAACTCGGTCGGCGGGAACGTCGACGGGAAGGAGACGGGCACCGGGCCGGTGTCGGGCGGCCCGCCCGGGACCAGGGCGGTGCCCGGCGCCAGCACCGGCGCCGACGAGGGGACGGCCGGGACGGGGTCCAGCGGTGCCAGCGCCGTGACCACGGTGCTCGCGGTGGCCCGGACGGTGGCGGTGGTCGCGGGGGTCGGCCCCGGCGTGGACGGCCCGTCGGCGAGTGACGGGAGCCGCCAGGAGACGCCGTCCGGGACGGCCCGGCCGCCCACGGCCCAGCCGGGGGCCGCGGACCAGTCGCCGGCGCAGTCGCGCCGGAACCGCGCGACCGGGTCGGCGAGGTCCTTCGCACCGCCATTGAGCAGGTGCCGCGTCCAGAGCGCCGGTTCGTCGGTCAGCAGGGCCAGCACCCGGCCGGTGGTCGGCGTGTTCGGCGCCACGCCGGGCGGAAGCTGCCAGCAGGCGGGCAGTCGGGAGGTCAGGGGCACGCCGACGCCGTTGTCCAGCCGCTGGAGGGTCAGGCCGGTCAGCGTCCAGTGGCCGGGGTAGCCGGGTGATCCTATCGTGCCGTCCGGGGCGGCTCCGGTGCCGGGGCCGGGTGGGGCGGAGGTCTGGTCGAGGGCCCGGTGGAACGGTTCGCCGGGCGGGCCGGTGTAGGCGGGGCCGGGCGCGAAGCCGAGCAGGAGGACGCCGTCGGGCCACATCGCGGGCGCGCCGTCCGAGGTCGGGGTCATCGTGCCGTCGGTGGCGGCGGCCCCGGCGAAGTCGGCCACGGTCGCCGAGACCAGCGGGTCCGCCGGTGGATCGGGCTCGACCAGTTCGCTGTCACCGAACGTCAGGTGCACACAGCCGCTGAGCTCGAACAGCCACAGGTCGATCGATCCACAGGCTTTGAGCTCGGCGAACTTCGCTTCACCGGGGCCCAGTCGCAGCGTCAGGGTGCTGTTCAGGCCGAGGCTGAACGGCCCCAGGTGCAGCGAGCCGCGGACGTCCGCCGCGCCGGCCACGGACACCGGCGCGCTGGCGACCGCGGCCACCGCGCCGGCCGACAGCTCGGCCCACACCGGCGGCACACCGTACTTGGCACGGAAGGAGAACCCGGCCGCGGCCGCGAACCCCGCGGCCGGGGTGGCCGGCAGCCCCGGCAGCGGCTTCGGGAACCCGTTGCCCCGCAGCATCAGGAAGGCCTCGGCCCCGACCGCGAAGAGTTCGGGCAGCAGCGTCGCCCGGACCGGCGTGCCGTAACCGGGCGCGGCCCCGAGATGGACGAACCAGTCGCTGTCACCGGCCCCCCGGACGTAGCGGGCCTCTGCGGGGACGTCGACCTGGAGCAGGTGCCACGCCCCGGGGTGCTCGGGGTCGTCGGGCGGGACGCGGTAGTGGCCGGCAACGCCCGCGTAGAGCTCCTCGGCGCCGACGGACAGCAGGCCGGTCAGCCGGGCGGTCGTGGTGGTGTCGGGTTCCCGGGTCACGTCGCGGGGCGTGGAGAGGACGGTGGCGTCGAGGGCGACGAGCAGGCCGAGGTCGGGGGTGCGTACGACGACCCGGCCGAGCGCGGAGAACGCCAGGCCGAGGTCGGGCAGGGTGCCGACGGCGACACCGGCTCCGAACAGGTGCGTTCCGAGCCGCTTGACGGTGTGCGCCGCGTCCGGCTGCCAGTCCAGCCGCTGCTCGACAGTCCCGCCGATCGGCTCGACCGTCCCGCCGATCGTCGGGACGCGGTTGAGCCCGAGGACCGCCTCGATGCCGAACAGGCCCAGCCCGCTGTCGGCGAGCGGCACCGGCGCCGGCAGGGTCACTCCCAGCACCGCGAGGATCGAGCGGGTGCCGTCCAGCGATTCGGTGGTCAGCCCGGCGTCGGCGGCGAGGTTCAGCGGGGTGATCCCGACCCGCAGCGTCGCGGAGAAGGCCCCGTCGTCGCCGAAGGCGATCCGGCCCTCGCCGGAGACCAGATCCGGCACGTCCAGGGACAGCGAGAACCCCTGGAGCGACACCCGGTGGTCGTCGAGCGAGACCCGCAGGACGCCGCCGGCCGAGTGGACCGGGCCGAGGTCGAAGGTCAGGCGGAGGTCCAGTTCGAAGAAGGACGAGCCGTGGCCGGAGCGCACGCCGGTCACCTGGAGCAGGCCGGAGGGCTGGGACACCTCCCAGCGCCCGGTGTCGCAGACGTCGATCGACGCGCCCTCGAAGCTCAGCAGGGGCGCGCCGGAGCCGTACTCCAGGAGGGCGTCGCGGACCGCGACCCGCATGGGCGACACGGTGCCCGCCGTCAGGATCGTCGACCGGATCCGGCAGTCGAGTTCCGCGCGGTAGTCGATCCTGGCGAGGCCGGGGGTGGCGGGGTCGAACCGGACCGCGGTCACCGTGGTCCGGCCGTGGCTCCCGGCGCCCTCGGGGAGGATCCCGGTGCCGGCCCCGGTGCCCCCGACGAGAAGCCGGGCCTCGGCGGCCAGCGCGGCGAGACCGGCGACGTCGTGGTCCTTCGCCACCGGCGCCGTGCCACCGACGGTGGCGGTGACCAGCACCGCCGCGGCCGCGAGATAGGGGTCGGCGTCCCACAGCACGCCGTCCTCGCCGGACTCCACCGCGACCGTCCCGTGGTAGCCGCCGGCGTCGTGCACCAACCGGGCCCGGACCACCGACCGGCCGGCGGTGGCCGGCGCGACGCCCGCGACGACGGTCGGCGGCGGGTTGAACGGCGTGCTGACGTCGATCGAGTCGGGGAACGGCCCGCCGGCTCCGCTCCAGCAGAGGCTGTAGTCCACCGGGCCCGTCGTCGCGTTCACGCCGCCGGCGAAGCCCGGCCGGCCGACGGTCAGCGCGAAGTCCAGCGGCACCGGCCCGGCCGACGGCAGGCCGCCGACCGTGACGGTGCCGGCCAGCTCGAACGCGGGCGCGCCGTCGGCGATGCGCAGCGCCGCCGTGGTCAGCCCGAGCGACACGGTGGTGCCGCCCGGCGCCGCGTGTACGACGGCCGGGGCCGGGGTGAGCGTCGCGGTCCCGTCGACCGGCCCGGTGAGCGCCCAGTGGACGCCCTTCGGGTCGATGTCCACCGTGGCGACGGCAGGACCGGCCACCGTGAGGGACAGCGCCGTTCCGTCGGCCTGCCCGGCGAACACGAGCCCGGTGAGCGGGAGGGTGAGCCGGGCCGAGGCCGGGCCGCCGCTCGCGGTCACTCCGTGGACGGTCCCGCGGAAGCCGCCGATCGTCAGCTCGACGTCGAAGGGCGCTGCCGTCGAGGCGGTGGTGGCCGAGAGGGCCGACAGTTCCCCGCCCGCGGGGAGCGGGAGCTGCGTGATCAGATGTGCGGCGCGTAACACGTCCACCAGCGCGGTCATGGTGGCTCTCACTCTGCTGATCGGGCCCCGGCCGCCGACCGGCCGGGGCGCGGTGCGATCGGGCCTGCCCGACGGGTTCCCTTCCAGCGTCGACCCGCCCTCGCGGCAACGCAACCCCCTGGGAGGGCGGATCCCGCCCGGCCACGGCGGGTCACGCGCGCCCCGGGCCGTCGGCGATGCGCTCGACCTTGAGAGGCGGACTCTTCGCGGCGTCATCCGGCGCCGGCCCCACGCCCCGGACCTCTCCCGGACCGACTCGACCCGACCATCGCGGCATAGCGGCCCGAGAGCGCCATGAGCTCGGGGTGTGAACCTTGTTCGACGATTCTCCCCCGGTCCATGACGATGATCCGGTCGGCGTCCCCGATCGTGGCGAGGCGGTGGGTGATGGTGATCGTGGTACGTCCTTCGGCGAGGGTCTCCAACGCCTGTTGGATCAGCCGCTCCGTGTGCGCGTCCATGGCGCTGGTGGCTTCGTCCAGGACGAGGACGGGTGGGTTGCGCAGCATCGTCCGAGCGATCGCCAAATGCTGGCAGGAAGCCGCATCCCAATGACACCGCGCCCGCACATCACAACCTGCCGGCCCGACCGACGCGCCGATACTGCACGCACCCTGCGCGGTGCCCGAGGCCGTCTCGAACGACCGTCCCGCCGCTACCGGGCGAGCAGGGCACTGACGGTCTTGCCGCCGCCCTCCCGACGTACGACAGCGGTGGCACGGGCAAGACGGTTGACCATGGGCCAGCCGAAGCCCCCGGCGCCGCCGTCCAGGTCCGGGGTCCGCATGCGCGGCAGCCACGAGCTGCGGTCGTGCACGGCCACCTCCACACCGTCCGCCTGCGCGGTCAGGTCCAGAGTGAACGTGCCGCCGCCATGGCGCAGGGCGTTGGTGACGAGCTCCGAGACGACGAGAAGCACCGTGTCCGCGGCCTCCGGCGCGGTCGCCGGGACGAGGCCGTCGAGGAACCCGCGCGCTCTCGCGCGCGCGGCCGCGACACACGAGGCCGAACCGAGGGCCGCGACCTCAACGCTCACCATGCCCATCATTCACCTACTTCCTGCGTCGCCAACCCCGCTCCGTCCTGCCCGAACCTTGTGCCCCGCCACGAGCGCACCAACCCCGCCACGATCACCCCGCTGCCCACGCCGGTCCCCCGCATCCGCCCGTTCCATGCGCGTGAACGGTTTGCTCGTTGCACCTGCTGACGTTGCGGAACGGGGTCGGGCGCTGAAGGAGATCGACCTGCTGTAAGCGATCGGCATCGAGGAGGATCCGGAGCTGTGCCGAGGCGAACTTGCGAGCCCTCGGGAATGAATCCCAGGATCTCTCGGCTGTCGATCAAGCCGGGGTGAGCACAACTGCCCGGCTCCATATGTGTGCAGCTTTGAGGGAGTGTCAGCAGCATGTCCGTTACTCAGCCTGCCGCCGAGCGCGTGCGTGTCTCCGCGGAACCCGACTGGTACGAGTCGGCCGGTATATCGCTCGGCGTCCGAGTCGGGAACTTGGTCTTCACGTCGGGGCAGGCGCCGATTGATGCCCAGGGGGCCACGGTCGGCGCGGGGGACTTCGAGACGCAAGCCCGTCAGGCGCTCGCGAATCTGTCGACTGTCCTCACCAACGCGGGCTCCAGCCTCGGCGAGGTAGTCAAGGCGACCGTGTTCGTCACCGACATCGCGCAGCAGGACATCTTCGCCAAGTTGCGCGCGGAGCACTTCCCGGACAAGCCCCACCTCGCGGAGTCGTTCGTGGAGGTCTCCTCACTCGCCAACCCTGAGTGGATGATCGAGATTGAGGCCATCGGACTCGTCCGGTGATCCTGGCTACTTACAGGCTCTTCGGCGAGTTCAGGAGCCAAGCCACAGGCGCATTGCCGCGCCGGTCACGGTGCCGTGAGAGATGTGGGCCCTCTTGTCGAACCCCGTGGCCACCGCCCGGAAGTTCTTCAACGCGCTGATCGTCCATTCAACTTCGTTCCTGCGCTTCGGAATCGCCTTGTCGAAGGCGGCGGGCCGGACGCCCTGCTGCCGCGGCGTCGGCGGTTGGCCCGCTGGTTCTTCGGTCCGGGGATGGTGTGCTTGATCTCGCGTCGTCACAAGTCGCGACGGATGCGGCGGGACGAGTACGCCTTGTCGCTGCCGAGGTGGTCGGGCCGGGTCCGCGGATGCCCGCCACCCAGGCGACTGACCCGAATGCGTTGCACGACCGGGACGAACTGTGGGGCGGCGCCCCACTGGCCTGGAGTGATCAACATGGCCAGAGGGCGGCGCCCGCCTTCACTCGCGAGGTGGATCTTGCAGGCCAGGCCGCCCCGGGGCCCGCAGAACAGCGCGTGCGCCTTTCCCCGCACTCGCGGCGCTGTTCTGCGGGCCCCGGCGGCATGCCGGTGGGCCCGGCAGGAGGTGGAGTTCCACGGTGAACGACCAGAACTCACAGGGCGGAACCATGTCGCAGTTCTACCGGTGGGAGCGGGTACTTGACGGCGACCCTTCAGGGCGCGGGTTGTAGCCTGACCCGCCCCGAGGGCCCGGTCCGAAGCCTTGGCACGGTTCGGGCCCACAGTCCGGCGGGTGGCCCGCTGAATCCCTCATCTGGAGCCAGTTGCGAGAGGAGCGCCCCGTGCCGACCGACACCCCGGTCCTCGTGCACGTTTCCGATCGATCCTTCGGCCTGCTGGACACCGGCCTTATCCCGGTCGGCCCTGAAGACGACTACTCCAACGGTCTGGTCATCACCATGACCTCAGGTGCCCGTATCCACACCGGTATCCACACCGGGCCGGCGCGTGCGTACGTCACCGTTCTCACCGCCCGCCCCGACGACGGGAAAGGCCCGGACCCGCGCTGGAGCGAGGTCGTCGAGGCCAGCGTCCACGCCCCGCGCGGGAATCTGCGCGTCGACTCGCTGTCCGACGGCCCGGTGCCCGGACTTCCCGTTCTAAGCGCGCAGGGCCCGGGCTGGTACCGCCTCCTCGTCAAGGCCCGCGGCCGGGACACCGCACCCGACAGCGTTGTCAGCGAACCCGTCGAGGACTACGAGATCACCATCTGGCCTGAGCCGCCGTCCCGTTCGCACATCATCCAGACCCAGGATCAGTGCGGTCACGGCTTGAGGCTGGCAGCCGGCCGCTACCCCGCACCGCCGCCCCGAGCCCCCTCCATGCCGTACGGCAGTACGGCCGAGGAGGAACGACAGGCCGCCAACCTCGCGCGCCTTCGTGCCATGGGCGCCTCACCGTCCTCGGACCCGGACCCGGCCATGCAGCCGTGGAAGCCCATGCCGGACCAGCCCGCACCTCGGCCGCGCAACCCGGGGCCTACTATTTGAAGCCGTTCCACCAGGGCGAGAGCATGTGGGCTGAGCCACAAACGCGAACGCACGCTCCAAGCCCATCTCGCCGCGCAACGTTGAAGATCAAGATCGGCAAACAGGGCAACCCTGTGCGGCTGGTGATACAAGTCGCCTCACAGTCGACCGTTGGCGCCTACCGTCGGATTGCCGCGGTGTCAACGGCCGCCGGCGACCGGCACTGACCCACCCCCTTCCGGCCGGTGGAACGCCCGACGCAGGGAGGCAGTTCTGCCCGGTCGCTTGCTCAGCCTTGTTCCGGGCCGGTCGTCCTTGTCGGTGGCTTCGTCTACGGTCTTCCCATGCGTGATCAGCTGTCGATGCAACTGAAGGGAACTCAGGTGGACGGTTCAGGAGACGTGCGGGCGGCCTGGGCACGGTTCACCGCGTGGCTCGAACGCGACGACCCCGGGGTCGTCGCCGTCCTCGGCGGGCCGGGGGACTCGGAGGCCATCGGCCGGGCCGAGGTGCGCATGGGTCTGGCACTGCCGCCGGAGCTGCGGCAATGGCTCCTCGCACACGACCTGGACACCGGCTGGCGGGGCGAGCCCCGCGAGACCCTGGTGGAGCGGGGCTGCGACGTACCCGTTCCCGGCGGTCATCTCCTGCTCGGCTTGGCGGACATCGAGCGGGTCTACCTCCACCGGCTCGCCGTGGAGCGAATGGAACCCTCCGACGATCCGGACTGCCCGTCGTGGCGCCCGGAGTGGGTGCCGATCACGGCGGAGCGCGACGGCCTCTACGGGACGTTCCTCGATACGGCCAGCGGGACGGTCGGCAGGTGGGCCGAGTACGACCTGCCCGACGAAGGCGTCTACGCGTCGCTGTCCGCCTTCTTCCAGCAGGCGGCGGACGAGTTGGAAGGAATCACCACCGGTGACTGGCGTGGCCCCGGCGCGCCCGTGCGAGCCTAGCGCGACGCGCCCCAACCGGAGGACGAGGCGATACGCCACTGGACCCGCACTCACGGCATGGTTGTGAACGACGCTGCTGGCCCGGTGAAGCCTTGCCGCCCGTTGCCGAAAGCGACGGTCATCGCGTTATGACGCATGGACAGGAGCACGAGGTCGCCGCAGGGGACGGGGAGCCGCAGACGAGAGGGCACCAGCCGCAGCACGGCCGGGGTTGCCTGATCGGCCAGCAGGCAAGCCTTCTTGCTCGGCTCTCTGACATGCCTCCCGGGTTGAACTCTCGCGACCGCCGGCGGGATCAGTTGAGCAGGCCGACGGCACCCGAGGAGGTCCTCGGGCTCGTAGATGGCCGTGCGCGTCGTCGGTCCGGGCCGCGTTGGGTTGGGTCGGTCGAACCGCGGCAGCGCCTCGGCCTCGGCGTCGAACAGGGCGGTCCCGGAGCCGTATCGATCCGGTGGCACAGGGCAGTGCCCGGGTCTGACCGACCGCCTTCCGATGGCGCCACCCGGCTGGAGGACTTGAGTCTCCTGCTCTTGTCTACGGATCCCGGGCTGGGCGGCCCCGGTCTCGGCGTTCGGACCTGCGGAAATTCGTGATCACAGGTGGGTCACGTGATCTTCACAGCGGCCGCCTGGTGCCGGAGGCTGTCGCCGTGAAGAACGTCCTCTGGTCCACGCTCGCCGCCCTGTCGGCCACCGCCCTGTTCGCCGACGACAGGCCCGCCACCCTGCGGGTCCAGCTTCTCGCCCTGGCGGGCCTGGTGCTGTCCGCGCTGGCCACCCAGGCATGGGTCCTGGCCACCGCCCGCCTGCAGAGCAAGAAGATCGCCTACGTCAGTCTCGGGCGCGGCCAGATCCTGGCCGAAGTCGTGATCGGCGAGACCCTCGTCCAGTTGAGGAAGATCCCGGGACCGCTGGACGTCGCCTGGTTCGCGTGCCGGGCCCCGCTGGCGAGGCTGCGCGTGTGGCTCGGAACCGCCCTGTCGGTCGTCCTCCAACTCGCGGCCGGGGCCTGGCTCCTGGGCACGAGCGCCTGGCCCGTGGGCGCGGCCGCGATCGGCGCGACACTCGTACGGGTGGCATCCACCCTGCGCGGCCCCTTGGGCACCGGCCGAATCCTCCTCGTGGTCCCCTTCAAGCCGTCGTCGCTCCCGCTCAGCTCCTCCGCCGACGTCCGGGCCACGACCGCCGTCCTCCAGGGTCGTGTCGCGGACCTGCGCGCCGCCGTACCGGAACTGACCGAGCAGGACCGGCCGGATCTGGACCGCGGACTGCTCGCCCTCGCCGAGGGCCGCTACGCCGAGGCGGAGCAGTGGGGCCGCGCGGCCACAGCACAGGGCTGGTCCGACGGCCGCCACAGCGAAATCCTGCTGGTCAGCAGCGCAATCGCCGGCGCGGCGGACGCGGGGACGCTCCCGCGTGAGAGCTACCTGCCCCGCCTGAGCAGCGCGATGGACGCGATCGACGCCCCCAAGGCCAAGGTCGACCTCATGGTTCCCGCCAGCGCCGACCTCGCACGCTTCGAGGACCGGACCGACGACGCCGTCACCACCGCCAGACGCCAGCAGAACCGACACCCCGAACGCCTCTGGCGGGCCGAGGCGGCATGCACACTCGCCGGCGCACTTACCCACGCCGGACAGTTCGACCGGGCCCAGGACGCCCTCCGCCGCGCCCACCGACTCTGCCCCGGACTGGCCCGCACCGCACACATGGAACGGCTGCTCGGGGAAGCCCGGGACCGCGCACCCGCTGAGGTCACGCCCGCCACTCCATGAACCTCCGGGCAAGGCGCCCGGGTCGCGAGGAGATCGTCATGGGTACCTGGGACATCGGCCCATTCGAGAATGACAAGGCCGCGGACCTCGCCGAGGACAAGGCAGGCCGGCAGCCGCGTCGAGCGGGCACCCCGTCGGCCGGCCTCGGTCCATGGGCAGACCAGGTCGTGCAACCGCTCGGGCGAGAGTCTCGGTCGGCAGGACGAGGAAGCCGAAGCGGTCGTCCTCGCGGACCGTGTCCAGGTGGTCGACTGCGAGGCGCAGAGCATGGTCCGGGCGGTGGAGGCCGGTGGTGTCGTCGGGTAGGTGCTGGCTGTGCCACGGGGTGTGGAAGAGGTAAGCGTCGACGGGGGGAGGCTGGGGGCATCGGTGCCGGGGCGAGCGGGCTTGTCGAACGAACTCGCCCTCGGGCAGGGCCGGCCGAACCGACTACCTCCGCGGCCTCCGCATTGCCGTGCGGAGCACCAATGGCCGGACGGGGCCGCCGTTCTCGGGCACCACGTCCGACCTGGCCACAATCCTTCGGGTCAAAAATCCGGTTGCTCGCACGCTCGGCCGTGCCGCAGAGTAGGCGCATCAGCCAGACATCACCCGGAGAGGAACGTACGTCATGAGCAGCAGCCAGTCGTATCAGCGTTCCTCAAGCTCGCAGCAGAGCCAGGGAGATCCCTCCGCGCGGTAGACCGGCACCCGAAGTGCCTGGCCGTCCTCGGGGGCTCTCCCCCGCCAGGGCGGCTCTTCTCATGTCGCCTCGTAGTGCCGGATGGTGCAACTGGCAGCACGCCTGACTTTGGTTCAGGAGGTTCGGGGTTCGAATCCTCGTCCGGCAGCGCAGGTCCTGGAGGGTTGGCCGAGTGTAAGGCAGCGGCTTGCTAAGCCGTCGTCGGGTTCACGCCCGCGCGCGTTCGATCCGCGCACTCTCCGCGCGACACCCGAGCGGTTCACTGGAGGAGCCAGCCGACGGGTGGCGCCGGCCTCGGTCTTGAAAACCGTTGGGGTGCGCGAGCACCGGTGTGGGTTCGACCCCCACTTCCTCCGCCAAGGGCGAGCTGGGCATGGGAGAGCCCAAGGGTCTGTAACACCCCCGCTTCGGCTGTGACGGTTCGAATCCGTCCTCGCCCACCTTCCGTCGACGTCCCCGGAGCGAGGCCGGAAGCAGGGACACCACCCCACCGCCGGGGACCCGTGCCGGACGGTGTACGTCCGAGTCGCTCACACCCACAGTCGCTCCACTCGGCTCACGCACGCCCGGCCCGCCACTGGGCCGTGGACCCGTCGGGCGAGAAGTGCGGCCGCGACGGAACGCAGCGTTCTCTGAGGAATTCGGTCGGCGCTTCCGGGGCGGCGGTGCGGAGCGTGGGGACCGCGGCGGTTCAGGGCGTGAGGAGTGCTCCGCCCGCCGCCCCGCCCTCCACCCCCAGCCCGCAGGCCGGTGAGGCGGACAACGCGGCACACGACGGACGGGGTGCCACCGGAAAGGTCCACTCGCCGGTGCCTCCGTGCACCCGCGCGTAGTCGAACGGCTGCACCGCTGGCTAGAATCCGCCTGCCCACGAACTCCGGTGATCATCACAGGAATCGGGGGCATCAGACGAGGGGGGAACCATGAAACTGCTGCCATCGGGCAGCCACACGCGACGGGGACGGAGAAGTGCGGGCCCTACCGCACCGGCCGCCCTGTTGTTCGCCGTTCTGGTCGCACTGGTGGGCCAGAGCGGTCCCGCCGCCGCTGTGGCGCCGCCGACAGCCACCGCGGCGCCACAGGCGAGCGCCGCCAGGAGCCCGACCGCTCCGGACCCGACGGCGCCCAGCCCGACCGCTCAGAACGCGGCACCCGCCGAGGGCCCGACAGCCCTGCCGACGGTGGACCCGCAGGCCGAGACCCAGGCCGCCGCCCGGGAGCTGAAACAGGCCGACCCGAGCGGCCAGTGCCCGACGACCCTCACCGCCGGTGCGGTCGCCGCCTGCACTCTCGAACCCACGACGCCGGTGTCGTTCTCGTTCACGCTGCCCCAGGCCCCCGACCTGCTGTTCGTCCGGGTCCTCGCGACCTCGGGCTCGCTGAGCAAGGCCCTGCTCGGGCCGGACGGCGCCGAGGTGGCCTGCGACAGGCTGAGCGACTCCCAGTACGGAGCGATGCTGCGCTGCGCCACGACGCAGGCGGGCACCTACACACTCCGGGTCAGCGAGGAGTACTCCTTCCCGGTCGGCCTCTCGGTCTCGTACCGGACGCTCCTGGCGCCCGGTGCCTGCCGGGCGGTGAGCGCCGACGACCTCTCACTCGCCGCACCGACCGTCTTCCACGGCTCGCTGCCGACCGGATCCGCCGGCGACTGCTTCCTCGCCGCCGATCTCGCGGTCGGGGACCAGTTGCGCACCCACGTCACGGACTACCACGTGACCCGGTCCGTCTACGACGCCACGGGCCGCCGGATTTGCTCCGGCACCAGCAACTGGGACTCCTCCCGGCTGGACTGCACGACGGCCGGTCAGGCCCCGTTCCGGATCATGGCGCAGGACGGCTACGGCTCCGCGCAGACGTACGACCTCACCATGGCGCGGCTCGCCAGCACGCAGGACTGCGCGGTCGTGGAGCCGCAGTCCTTCGGTACCTCCCCGGACCCGAGCCCGGTCGCTCGCTGCCGCACGCTGCGCATCACCGAGCAGGCACCGTACGCCTTCGCGGCATTCACCACCGACGGCCGCCGCCTCACCGGTGAGCTGTTCGCACCCGACCGGACCTGGCTGAACGTCAGCTGCGCGCCGGGGGCGAACTGCGAGCTGTCCCCCGGCGACTACACCTGGATGGTCGACCCGGGCACCGCCGTCGGCCAGGCCTTCGGCATGGTCCTTCGCTCGGACAGGGAGACCCGGGGCTGCACCGCGGCCGGCGACACGGGAATGGTGTCCGGTCCCGTCGCCGGCACCGTCGGCGCATCGGGCCAGGCCCCCTGTCTCATCCTTCCCACCGCCACCGGCACCGGCCTCTACCTGCTCAACCGGCCCCCCGGGGACGTGGCCGGGGCCAACTTCACGGTGCTCGACGCGGCCGGCGTCAAGCAGTGCGAGAACCCGTTCGCGTACGGCGCCACGGTCTGCAAGCTGACCGGAACGGCGCCGTTCCGCGTCCTGCCGAACGGCGCGCCCGACCAGGCCTTCCAGTTGCTGGTACACCGCACCGGCGAGACGGCCGGCTGCACGGCCTGGCCGCGCAGCGCCTTCGACGGCGGCTGGGGCACGGAGGTCACAACCACCCAGGCCCTGCCACAGACCTGCTTCGCTCTGCCCGTCGACCAGCACAGCACCGCCGAGAGCATCGACTACACGAACACCACCAACACGGGCGGAGCCTCGCTGAAGGTGGTCGACCCGCAGGGCAACGTGGTCTGCGAGGGCGCGGCCTTCAGCTGCGCCTTCAACGCCGGGGCGCCCTACACGATGCTGCTGGCCGGTGCCCACGGTGAGACCTACAAGGTGGCCCGGCGGGACATCTCACCGACCGCGACCTGCCTCACCCCGAACGCCACCACGGTCGGCGGCCGGTCACTCCCACTGGACCTGAACGCGACGCTGGACGCCCGCTGCATCCGGCTCGACGCCGCCGCCACCGACAAGCTCTGGCTGAGCGCCCGGTCGACCGCCGGCCGGTACGACGCCACCGTGCAGCTCCAGGTGGCCGACGCCAGCGGCCGGACCGTCTGCGTGCAGTTCGGCTACTACTGCAAGGTCACCGGCTCGACCTCGTACACGCTGGTCGTGCTCGCGGCCGGCTACAAGGGTGCCCCGATCCACAGCGACGTGGACACCTGGAAGGTCGGTACAGCGGCCGGGTGGGCGCCGGAGTGCACCGCCCACCCGGTCTCGGTGGCGGGCTTCTCCCTGCGCGGCGGGGTGCTCACGGAGTCCTCGCCGGCGTACTGCGCGGTGGTCGACATGCAGCCGTCGCAGGCCTTCAACGTCGCCGGGACGTCCTCCGCACCGTCGATGGTACAGCCGCTCCTGGACCTGCTGGGGCCACAGGCATGGGAGGAGTCCAACCCCAGCTACTGGTGCGACGTCAACTACGGCGAATTCGCCGGCCAGTGCCGGGCCAACCCGGGCGCCGCCGCCGGACAGGCCCTCCTCGTGGTCTCCCCCGGCAAGGCCGCGACGCCCGTCGAGTACAGCTTCCAGGGGACGTGCGACCGCCGTTCGGGCGCCTGCGGAGGCCAGCCGAACATCCTCGCGCTGAACTCGATCAGCCCCGCCACCGGCACCGCCGGGACGCAGGTGCAGGTCACCGTGCGCGGGTACGGCCTCACCCTGGGCACCAAGCTCCGGCTGACCGGTAGCGGGGGCGACTCCCAGTACCCCATGAAGCCGCTCTCAGTGAACCCGGGCGGGACGGAACTGCACGCCCTGGCCTCCACCGCGGCGCTCCAGCCGGGGACGTACGACGTGGTGCTGGACGGCGCCGGGAGCGGCGGGCCCACCCTGACCAAGGCCTTCACGGTGACTCCCGCCCCGGTGCCGACCAAGGGCAGGTTCGTCCCGGTGCCGCCGTCACGGATCCTCAACACCGTACTCGGCGTCGGCGCGCCCGCCGGCCGGGTCGATCAGGGCGGCGTGGTGTCCCTGCAGGTCGCCGGTGCGGGCGGGGTCCCCGCCAACGGTGCGACGGCGGTCGTGATGAACGTGACGGCCGTCAACCCCACCCGCGACAGCGCCATCTCGGTGTACCCGAGCGGCCAGTCGGTGCCGGACCTGCCGACGGTCAGCTTCGCCGCCGGCCAGAACGTCACCAACCTGGTGACGGTCCCGCTGGCCAAGGGCAAGGTAGATCTGCGCAACGCCTGGGGCGAGGTCGACCTCGGTGTGGACGTCGTCGGGTACTACACCGACGGGGGTGCGGGCTCGCTGCTCAGCCCGGTCGACCCGACACGGATCCTGAACACCGTCTCGGGTGTTGGCGCGCCCGCCGGCCGGGTCGGCTGGGGCGGCGTGGTGCCGCTGAAGGTGACCGGGGTCGCCGGCGTCCCGGCCCGCGGCGTGACGGCGGTCGTGATGAGCGTGACGGCCGTCGACCCGACCCGGACCGGCTACCTCACCGTCTATCCGCACGGTGAGCCGGTGCCGGACGCGTCGGGCGTCAACTTCGCGGCGGGGCAGAACGCGTCGAACCTGGTGACCGTCCCGGTCGGGGCGGACGGCAAGGTCGACCTGTACAACGCTTGGGGCGAGGTGGACCTGGGGGTCGACATCGTCGGGTACTACGGCGAGACGGGCGCGACGTTCTCGCCGTCGAACCTCGTGCGGCTGCTGGACACCCGTGACGGCACCGGCGCCCGCGCCGGCGCCCTGGGCGGGGACGGCGACGTGGTCAGTCTGAAGGTGGCCGGGGTCGAGGGCGTGCCGCTGACCGGGGTGACCTCGGTACTGCTGAACGTCACCGTCGTGTGGCCGACCGACACGAGCTTCCTGACGGTCTACCCGCACGGGACGGGCCGCCCGGACGCCTCGAACATCAACTACCGGCCGGGAGAGGTGGTCTCCACGCTGGTGATGGTTCCGGTGGTGGACGGGAGGGTGTCCTTCGCCAACCAGTGGGGCGCCACCCACGTCGTCGCCGACCTGATCGGCTCCTTCTCGGCCTGACCTGTCGTCACGTAATCGCTGGCGCGCCGCCCGGGCCGGCGGGGGGGGGCCCCGCGGCGGGGCACGGGCCGGGCGAGGGGGGGGCGGGGGGGCGGGGGGGGGGAGGCCCGGGGGCCGGCCCCCCGCCACCGG